>VFKQ01000261.1 GCA_009885445.1 Anaerolineaceae bacterium
CGCGGCGGATTTCGTCGCGCTCCTGTAATTGCAGTTCACGCAAATCATTATTGGCTTCCACAATGGGCAGAGGCTCCACAAAAAGAGTCGCGCCACTGGAGGATTGGTCGTGGACAATGGCTTTGATTCGCCCTTTGAATTCCGCGCGCAATGGAATCACATAACGTCCGTCGCGCTGGGTGATGAGATTATCCTGCAACATCGGCGCGGTGGTCGCGTCGGTGAGATAGCGTTGCAGGCGCGACATGAGTCGCTCGTGCGCCACGCGGATTTCGCCGCGAAGTTTGGCTAATTTCGGCGAAGCCGAGTCGAGTACCTCGCCGCGATCTGAGAGTGTGCGCGTGATCGCGTCGACGAGGCCGAGGGTCTCGGGCAGTCCGCGCGCGATTTCGGCGAGGCGCGGGTATTCGGGTTTTTGCGCATCGGGGCGGGTCTCAGACTCGCCCTTACTGTTGGAGGCAGTCCCGCTTTTGCCGATAAACGACTTCTTCAAGTCTCTAGCCGCAATCAGCGTTGACTTGATGTCGAGCAAATCTTGCGCTTCCAACACGCCGCCTCGTTTGGCTAACCCGACAACAGGGCGGACATCGCGCGCGCCGCCCACGGATGCGTCACTGACCGAGATGAAGAGTCGCGCTTCCGTCGTCTCAGCCAGCCAGCGCGTCACTTCCTGCAGCCGCGTAGACGGAGTCAACTTGCGCGCCAAATCGCCCGAAGCCGAGAAGGCGCAATGCGCCGCCAGCCGTTCGAGCACACGCGGATATTCGAGCATGGCGAGGGTTTTGGAGTCCATGGCGAGGATTATAACCATAGAAGATATGTGTGCACGCAAACCATGTCAGGTAACTTACACCGGCCTCGGCCCGCACTCATCCCCCGGCCCCCTTCTCTCTCCCAAAAGCATGGGAAAGAGAAGGGGGAGAACTGTCGTTTACTTGGGAACTGTTTCCCCCCTCTCCCGTTTTTGGGGAGCACTAAAGTGTGCTGTCGCAAAGGAGCCGGGGGGAGGGCCTTTCGCCGGGCTGACAACCTTTGTGCGCACACTTGCACAGTCTCCTCCTTGACAGTGCTTTGTTTTCGCAGATAATAAGGCAACAACAGATTACAGGCATTGACAGAGGAAAGTAAACTGGCGGAAGCGTCAGAGAGGCGCATGGCAAGGCTGAGACTTGCGCCCGTGAGAAACCAGTTGAAGGTCCCGCTTGAGCCTTCCAGGTGAAACGTTACACGTCAAACGTTGAACGTCAGTAGTTTGGAACGCAGTCCCAGCGTTATTGGGGAGGCC
>VFKQ01000380.1 GCA_009885445.1 Anaerolineaceae bacterium
CCCGCTGTATTTCCGCGTGATATTCCAACGGGAATGCGTAACTCAGCATGGCTTTATTGATGTCGCTCAATACAACAGCAACATCACGTCCGCGAATGTCGAAGCCAATATCAATATAAGGTGAGATGGCTTCACGTTGGATGACGGCAGGCGAAGACGCGACGCTCACCTCAGCCACATCGCCCAGTCGCACCTGACCGCCGCCGGGAGTATCAATCAATAGGTTGCGAATATCGGAAATATTCTGGCGTGTTTCGGGGGCGCCCCATACCACTACATCGAATACTTTCTGCTCCTCGAAAAGACTGCCGACATTAAGACCAGATAACAAGGTTGCCGCCGCGCGGCGCACATCGCCGGGTCTTACACCATATTGTTGTGCCGCCGCGAGGTCAACCTTAATTTCCAATGTAGGCTCCTCAATGGGGAGCAGTGCATGTGAATCAACTACACCACTAATGCCTGCCAAAACCTGCTCGACCTTTTGTGCTTCGCTGACAAGCACTTTGTTGTCTTCGCCATAAACACGCACTGTGTAGGGGTCGCTGGTACTTATCTTTGATGGGCTGAGAGTCTCTTGTATATAGGTCTGCACCACACGACCCATTCCGGGATAACCGTAAACAGTTTCCTCAACCGCAGCCACCGTACCATCATAGTTGGCATCAGGATCAATGCTGACCCATAACTCGGCCGAATTAATCCCGACCACTTGATCGCCCAGCACCGCGCGTCCCACGTTCGCGCCAACATTGATGACACCGGGAATACCCCGCAGTTCACTGCTCATCCGACTTACGATCCGGTTCATTTCACCTTGAGAGGTAGCGGGCGCGCCTTTCAACTGGACCGTGAGGTATGACTCTCGGAATGTGGGAAGCATTGGTTTTTGCCTGAGGGCTGGCAATATCGCCAAAGCGCCAATAACAAGGACCACAGCGGTCACATACACCAACCCTGGACTCTGAACAGTGCTGGTCAGAAGACGTTCGTAACCACGTTGCAGACTTGAGAGAAGTGGGGATTCGCGACCTTCAAGATGCCCATTCGACAAAAGGAATAGACTCAACACCGGCGTGACAGTCAACGCCACGACCAATGCGGCGAGTACCGCCAACACGTAAGAGAGCGCCAGAGGCTGGAACACTGCCCCAGCAGTACCATACATAAAGAAGACCGGCAGGATAGCCAGCAAAGTTACAAGTGTCGCGAAGAAGAGCACACCGCGCATTTCAGCCGAAGCCTCAAGAATGACACGCTCTGTTGATTTGGGATGAGCCTCGTGATGATTTTGACGTAAACGCCGCACGATGTGTTCAACATCCACGACCACGTCGTCAATGATGAGTCCGAGGGCAATTACCAAGCCTGCCAGAACCATCGCATTGAGTGTCAC
>VFKQ01000030.1 GCA_009885445.1 Anaerolineaceae bacterium
CTTGTAATTTTTCCGGGTCAACCAATACTTGAAGTTGCCGATCACGACTACCCCAAATCGCCACATTCGCCACGCCGGGCACGCCCAATAAGCGCGGAGCAATCGTCCAACGCGCAAGCACGCCCATATCAATCAGGGAGAGTTTATCCGAGGAAAGTCCGATGATCATGAAGCGGCTTGCTGAAGAAGTGGGCTGAATCATCGCCGGTGGTTTCGACACGTGTGGAATGCCGACCGCCGCCTGCGCAAGGCGCTCTGAAACCATCTGTCGAGCGCGGTAAAGGTCGGTCCCAGGTTCGAAATAAATAACTACAGAGGACAACCCGGGAACGGACTCGGAGCGAATGACATCCAGCCACGCCACGCCGGCGAGCAGATCCTGCTCCAACGGAACAGTGATCATCTGCTCCACTTCCTCCGCCGAAAGCCCGAGCGCCTCGACTTGAATCTCCACGAACGGCGGCGAGAATTCGGGCAAAACGTCCACCGGCATGTCGCGTAGTTGGGTGATGCCAGCGAGCATCATCACTCCGGCAATAATGACTACTATATATCGAAATTGCAAACTTGATTTAACAATTGAGCGCATCATGGTTTGGTCTCCTTGTGAAATTAATTCCGATTTTAGACATAACCTGAAAGGATTCAGCTAAGACAAAAAACGCTGGCCGTCAATATTTCTGATACGGGCGGAAATAAAATTCTCCGCGAATCATAATCATTACAATATGCAACTTGGAGTCGAGCATAGCCATGCCTTTGCCTACGAATTTTCGCGCAATGCCACACAAGCTGACTAGACTATGAGTTGATTTACTGGTGAAAATTTATGCAAAACCGCCGTATATCTGCTCCGTAGGGTAAGTAAGGTGAGTAAATAACAGACTCGCTTTACAGAATTGTTAGGTTATTTTCATGACGTATGCTATTGAAAAAGGTTACGGAATTGCAATGATGACTCCCCGACCGTACAAATATGATGAAAACCAGCCGTAAACTACGGTTAGAAGTGCCCGCCAGAGAACATTTTATCTAAATCCCCTAAACAAATACTAAATGGATTCTAAATAGAATCTTAAGGAATACAGGAAGATCGTGCAATTTCCTGTTCTAACTATGACCATCTGTTGTGTTTACTGGAAGTAGTATGCGAAAGCCTTCAGGGTTTATATGCAAGTTCCTGGCTTTCAAAGATGTAGCCCACCCCGTGAACCGTCAGGAGATAATGCGGACTTTTGGTGTTCTCTTCGAGCTTTTTTCGAAGCTGAGAAATGTAAATGTGGACGTACTCCATATTGCCTCGATATTCCTCTCCCCACACATTTGCCAGAATCTGGTCATAGGTCAATACCTTACCCGCGTTGCGCGCCAGATAAATCAACAGGCGGAATTCGACGCGGGTCAACTTGATCCGTTTTTCCCTTATCAGTACATTATAGTTTTCAATATCAATGTTCAAGTTCCCATCGTTGTATCTAAAAGTTGCGGTCTTGCCGCTGAAGCGTTCACCGCGGCGTAAAGCCGCCCTGGCGCGAGCCAGCAGTATCTCTGCCTTAAATGGCTTCGACAGAAAATCATCCGCTCCCGCATTTAATCCCTGGAGCATCTCCAGTTCCTTGTTTAAGGCCGTTAGCATGATAATTGGAACATCTGAGACCTGTCGAATTCTGCGACAGGTCTCGAAGCCGTCTATCTGCGGCATCATCACATCCAGTATGATCAGATCGGGATGGTGGTCCAATAGCTTTTTAATCCCTTCCATGCCCCCATTCGTGGCAATGGTTTGCGCTCCCGCGCGTTGAAAAATCTGACCGGCCAGGTGGAGCAGGTCAGGGTCGTCGTCTATGATTAAAATTTTTTTACCAACCACTTTTCCTGCCAATATTATTTATATGCATTACCGGCGATACTCTCGATAGCATCCAAATGCAACCAACAGCGGGATAATTGTTTAATATCAATTGTAGTCGTTAGTGCAAAGTTGTTCAAGTCCGCGAATTGTATCAAGGAAAATGTCACTATCGGAAGTATCGTTGCATCAGGAAAAATGTTACTTACCGATAGGCAGAAGAGCCTGTCGGAGGAGCCACATGATGAGCCTGAAAAGCAAACGCGAATTTTTCCTCATTTATTTGCTTCATTCGCTATTTGCGTTGAAGATTTTTGGACTTTGAGAAAGCCATGCATCCCAGGAAACAGATATTCACGTGTTTCCGTGTCTACGTGTTTCCCTGTTTACCTGTCTCCTTCTTTCCCGTATACTCCTCCCATGCTCAAACTCCCCGGCCTGATCGACCCTCACGTCCACCTGCGCGAACCCGGCGCAACACACAAAGAAGACTTCGACTCCGGCACGTCCGCCGCCCTCGCTGGCGGATTCACCACCGTGCTGGCCATGCCCAACACCAATCCGCCCATCTTCGACGAGGCGACTTTGAATCTCGCCCTCGACGCCGCAAAACAAAAAGCGCGCTGTGATTATGGTCAGTTCGTCGGCGCAGGCCCCAACAACGCGGACGGAATCGCCGCCCTCGCCCCGCGCGCCGCCGGACTCAAAATGTACCTCGACTCCACCTTCGGCGAATTGCGCCTCGACAATATGATTTTATGGATGCCGCACTTTGCAAACTGGCCCAAGAGCGCGGCGCTCGTCGTCCATGCCGAAAGCCGCACCCTGGCCGCCGCGATTCTATTTGCCGAAATCTACGACCGTCCGATTCACATCGCGCACGTTTCGCTCAAAGAGGAAATTCTCGTCATCAAAGCCGCGAAAGAGAGAGGCATCAAGGTGACGTGTGAAGTCGCGCCGCATCATTTGTTTCTGACAGACTCCCCTCTCCCAGCGGGAGAGGGGCCGGGGGTGAGGGCGAAATCTGGCCGTTCAGAAGTCCGTCCGCGCCTCGCCACACAGGCAGATGTTGACTCCCTCTGGGCCAACCTAAACGTCATAGATTGCTTCGCCACCGACCATGCCCCGCACACGCTCGCAGAAAAAGATTTCGAAAATCCTCCGCCCGGCTTCCCCGGCCTCGAAACCGCCCTGCCTCTTCTGCTGACCGCCGTTCACGAAAGACGTTTGACCTTAGACGATTTGATTAAAAAAATGCACACCAACCCCAAACGAATCTTCAACCTCCCCGATCAGCCCGAGACCTGGGTCGAAGTGGACGAAGATGCGACGTACGAGATCCGCGCCGCCGAGCAATTCACGCGCTGTGGCTGGACCCCCTTCGAGGGCTGGCAGGTGCACGGCCGCGTGCGTAAAGTTGTTTTGCGCGGGCAAGTCGCATTTGAAGATGGCAAGGTTTTGGCAGAAAAAGGGCTTGGCAGAAACGTCAGAGGCTGAAATTCAATTTTGTAGGTGGTGGTTACAAAGTAAGTGATGATAATTTTCAAGTCTTCCACCGAACTGCTTTTTAACGCGAATTTACCCTACAGGCACGATGTCGCAAATTTGTTTTGAGTATTCGCGCCATTCGCGATGAAAGAATTTGCGACTTTAAAAAAACGATGAATCGACGCGCCCGCACCGTTGCCCAATCGGCGCAACGGGCGTAAAATCTACTCATCACGTTACGCACCCTCAAGGAAACGCAATGCCCGCACAAACCGAAAGCGAATTATCAGACTCCAGCGATAAACAGCCTCCCAGTACATTGGGCAGGCGTCGCACGCTACAACAAAATCGTTAACCACGCAGGAAGCCATGCGCCTCCTGCGCTCAGAATTTTGCAGGAGGCCGTCATGATCAACACTTACAAGACCAGCGAGCAGGGGCTTATTCAACTCGAAAAAGCCGTCACCGGCACATGGATCAACGTGGTGGACCCCACCGCCGAAGAGATTCAGTTCCTCACCGACGAAATCGAAATCCATCCCGACCTGATTAACTATTCGCTCGACAGCGATGAAATGCCGCGCATCGAACGCGACGAAGATGAAGGCTACACCTTCATCCTTTTGCGCATCCCACTCTTTCAGGGTGAAAATGTAGACGTGCCCTACATCACCATCCCGCTCGGTATCATCATCGTAGACGGAGTCATCGTCACCGTCTGCCGCCACGAAACCGACATTCTGCGTCCACTGCTCAACGGAAAATATCGCGGCCTCAAAACTGGCAAGCGCTACCGCTTCGTGCTCTACGTCTTCCTCGAAGCCGCCGCGCGCTACCTCGCCCACCTGCGCGACATCAACAAAACCACCGAAGCGCTCGAAGACCAACTGCAAAAATCCACGCGCAACCGCGAAGTGCTCGAACTCGTCAAATACCAAAAATCCCTCACCTACTTCGCCACCGCGTTGCGCTCGAACGAAGTGATGATGGAACGCGTCCAGCGCATGAAACTCTTCAACCAATACACCGAGGATGCCGACCTGCTCGAAGACGTGCTCACCGAAAATCAGCAAGCCATTCAAATGACCAGCATCGCCACCGAAATTCTCTCGAGCATGATGGACGCTTTCGCCTCCATCATCTCGAACAACCTCAACGGCGTGCTCAAAGCCCTCGCCGCCCTCACCATCATCGTCAGCCTGCCGGGCACGGTCGCATCCTTCTTCGGCATGAACGTTGAACTACCCGGCGCGGGCCATCCGCTCGCGTTCACCTCCGTGTTCGGCATCGCCATCGCGCTCACCGCCCTGGTCACTTTCATCTTTTACAAACGCGATTGGTTTTAATGCAAGCCGAACTTTTATTCAACGCGCAAGCCAGCCTCGGCGAAGGCCCCGCATGGGATGAAAAGACTCAAACGCTATATTGGGTAGACATCCTCAACAAACGCATTCACACCTGGAAAAATAATCGCGACGACTTTTTCCAACTGGACGACTTCGTCGGCTGTGTGGCCCCTCGCCGCGACGGAGGTTTTGTCGCCGCCCTGCGCGCCTCTGTCCAAACTTTTAGCGGGTCGGGCAAACGAGAGACTCTGCTCGCCACTTTCAGCGACGAACCCAAATCGAATCGCCTCAACGATGGCAAATGCGATCCCGCCGGACGCTTCCTCGTCGGCTCGATGGACATGCAAATGAAGCAAGCCAGCGGCAATCTCTATTCTCTAATCTCCAATTCTCCTCCGCGAAAACTTCTCGGGGACATCCGCATCTCCAACGGCCTCGCCTGGAGCACAGACTATAAAATTTTTTACTACATAGACACGCCCACCCGCCAGGTGCGCGCATTTGACTATGACCTCGACAGCGGCGACATCGCGAATCCGCGCATTGTCATCGCGCTGCCTGAGTCAATGGGCTGGCCCGACGGCATGACCAGCGACATGCAAGGCCGGCTGTGGATTGCGCTATGGGGTGGGAGCGGCGTCGGTTGCTGGAACCCGCTGACAGGGCGGCTCGAGGCGCGCGTGGATGTGCCAGCGTTGCAAACGTCGTCTTGTGTGTTCGGCGGCGCGGAGCGAAATATCCTGTACGTCACCTCGGCCCGCGTGGATATGGACGCGGCGGCGCTGGCGCTGAGTCCGCTTTCGGGCGGGGTGTTTGCGGTTGAAACAAAAACGCAGGGCATGCCCACATTTGAATTTGCAGGATAAAAGCAAAATGCTCCGAGCGCCGCCGAGGACGGCGGCTTGAGCGCGGAGATGCTGATAAAATATCTGCATGAACAATCGCGTGGCTTACATAGATATTGCAAAGGGCCTGGGAATTTTGGTGATCGTGCTCGGGCACAACGATCTGGCGGGTTATCACCCTGACCTGCATAAATTTATTTATGCATTTCACATCCCGTTATTTTTCTTTTTATCGGGCATGTTCTTTCGCCCCGAGCGCTCGTTCCGCGAGACGTTGACGCGGCGCTTCAACACTTTGATGAAGCCTTATTTTTTTACGCTGTTTGTGATCTATCTTGGCGAGGCGGCTTTTTCAAACATGACCTTTCCAGTCATCGCCGGGCGCATTGTAAAATCGATGTATGCGACCGGACATTATATTGATTGGGTGCAGTTGTGGTTCATTCCGCATTTGTTCGCGCTGAGTTTGTTTGCCTGGCTGGCCTGGCGCGGAATTTTTGGGCGCGTGAAATCAGATGGGTTGCGCGGCGCGTGGATGTTAGCGATGCTGGCAGTGGGCGTTTATACGATGTCTTATTTCTGGCCGTTCACCCCGCCGGTGATGATTGACATGCCGCTGTTCGGCCTGCCCTTCAGCCTCGACCTTGTTCTCGCCAGCGGATTTTTCTTTCTGCTCGGTTACGAAATCAATCGTCGCCCGCTCGAAAATTTTTTCGCCTCGCCCTTCACGCTCGTCTTGAGTTTTGCCGCTTTGCTGGCGATGACTCTGACTCTCTCTCCGCTCATGGACTTTAATACGCGCACCTATCCATCGTTGGGCATTAATACAGTTGAAGCGCTGTTAGGGATTGTGATGGTGCTTTCACTTTCGCGTAACATTGAAAAATGGTCGGCAAAGGTGGCTGGTGCATTAAATTATTTTGGGCGCATCTCGCTGGTGATTTTAATTTTCCATGTGCCGATTCAAGAAACGCTGTTCGGCAAATATGTGCGCTTTGGGATTCCGAATGACGGCGCAATTGCGCTGGCCTTTTTGAGCGGCGTGTTGATTCCCGCGCTAATCTACGAGCTGGCGATTCGTCACAACCCGCGGTTGAGGCCGTGGTTTGGGTTTGCGGCGGAGGAATCATTTCACCGCGAAGAAACGAAGACCGCGAAGGAAAATTGAGAGCGCGAAGAAATCCCTTTTATCTCTTTCATCTGTGGTCGAATCTGTAATGCGACATTTATGTCGCGTTTCTCTACCGTACAAATACGAGTAAAAATAGAGCTTGCTCCTTGCGCCGTCCTCGGCGCAAGATTTACTCGCAAAACGCCGCCGAGGACGGCGGCTTGAGCCTATGTA
>VFKQ01000177.1 GCA_009885445.1 Anaerolineaceae bacterium
CGCTTAGGCGCGCGGTGATGTGCCAGCCGAGGATGAATGCGGCGAGGGAGATGAGTCCCACGAGGGGACGGAGGGAGGCGGGGCGGAGGGTGGTCATGTGTTTGTGATTATGGAGTCGAACAGCTTGCTGTTCGACATGCAGGAGCAAGCTCCTGCATTCCAAATGGAAAACGCCTCGGGGTTGAACCAACCTCGGGGCGCTGAATCCGGCGGGGGCGCGGTATGAGGCGGAATTAAAACCCCGAAGGCGAAGAGTCGCGTTCGGGGGCATGAATCCACAACATGGCCGAGCGGCCTGTCGTCACCTTCTTCCATCCAGACTTTAACTGTCGGCCTCGAAATTTCATCGAGTCATGCTTTTGTTGTGGGAGCAAGCTCCCACATTCCATAGGCTCGCGGGCTATACCGCCGATCGGGAATTACACCCTGCCCCGAAGGTTGATATTAAGTTGGCGGGATTATATCGCATTAGAGTCGCAGGCTTTTGCGTTCGCCTGGCTCTGAAACGGTTTGCGCGACGCCGAGGCGCGTGAGCAGGCTGAGCAGAATCCACATAATGAAGAAGGAGATCCAGCCAAGCGAGTCGAGCAGACCCATGAGCAGGAGGTAGAGCGGCAGGATGAGGCCGAGCGGAATGAATTTGACGTAAGGTTGCACGGCGTTTTCGGCGCGCGTCCATGTTTCGTCGAGGGCGCGGCGGGCCTGGTCGAGGTAGAGTTGCCGCGCGTCTTCGTCGAAATCGGGTTGGTTTTGCACTTGCGCTTCGAGGCCGGAGAGAATCATTTGCTCGGCGGCGCTTTTGAAACTGTCTGGAATGCTGAGTTGGTTTTGGGCGCTGAGGCGATAACCCCATGTAAAACTGAAACTGAGCAGGATGGCCATGGTTATAAATATCTTGCGTTGTTCATAGCTGAGTGGACGAAGCGAGAAGACCATGCGTTTTTCAAGTTCGCCAGCCAGGGTGCGCGAGTACCAGTTCATGCCGAGCAGGTAAAGCGCGGCGCTGGCGAGGGTCATCCAGCCGTTGTGCCAGACGAGAATCAGCGCGAGCGCGCCGAGCAGATGACCGAACGACAGCGCGCGCACTGGCCTGAGCAATGTGCTGACGATGCCAGTGACGATGGAAATCGCCAGCAATGAGCCAATGACCCACGCCGCCGACTTTAGCGCCTGCGAGAACGGCACGAAGAG
>VFKQ01000389.1 GCA_009885445.1 Anaerolineaceae bacterium
CTACGCTGACGGGCCACAGGCCGGGGAGACCACGTCCGCAGTTGGGGCAGACGGCGCCGCCCAGCGAGGGGGAGAAGAATTGATCCTCGGCGAGGATTTCATTTCCGCAGTTGGCGCAGACGAAGAGTTGCGGACGGAAACCGAGGAAGTCGAGCAGGCGCATCTCGTAATAGCGGACCGGGAGCCACGTATCCGCGCTTGCACTGAGCGGCGTCGAAGTGTCAGACGCCAGCCGAGTTAACGTCTCAGCGAGAAGATTAAATAGGGCTGGGCTGGCCGCCTCCTCGTCCTGAATGAAGCGGTCGAGCAGTTCGATGACGTAGGCGGCGTAACTCGTCCGCGTTAAATCCTCGCGCAGGAGGGTGTAGGCGTCTATCGTTTCGGCCTGCGTGACGATGTATAAGTCGCGGCCCGTGGCGAGTTGAATCTTGAGGCGCGTGAAGGGTTCGAGATGGCCGGCCTTGCGCGAGGCGATTTTGCGCGCGCCTTTGACGATGGCGCGCAGTTTGCCGCGCTCACGCGTGAAGAGCGTGACAATGCGGTCGGCTTCGCCATAGTCAATGTGACGCAGGACGATGGCCTCGGCGGTGAGTGAGCGGAAGGTTTTGGGCATGGGGAGGGGAAGAGAACAGAGATTAGAGAGAAGAGAGCAGTAAGTTCGCGCTATTACTGTTCTCTTATTATCTGTTCTCTAGATGTTTCGGTGTGAAAGCCTCAGGCAGTAAACCAGAGACAGTGGTCTGCGTAACCAGCTTGCCTTCGCCATTTGCGATGAGCACGATTGTGTCGAGGCCGAATTCGGCGAGCACCTGACGGCATCCGCCGCAGGGCGAGCCGCCGTTATCGGTGACGACGGCGATAACTTCAAAATCTTTTTCGCCCTCAGAGACGGCTTTGAAAACGGCCACGCGCTCGGCGCACATGGTGGTGGGATACGCGGCGTTCTCCACGTTGACGCCCGTGAAGAGGCGTCCGCTTTTCGTGCGCAACGCCGCGCCGACGCGGTAATTTGAATAAGGCACGTAGGCGCGTTTGCGCGCTTCGTTGGCGAGGTCAATTAGGGATTGGTGGTCGGGGTTCATGGGGCACCTTTCGTAATTGGTAATTAAGAGAATTGGAGAATTGGCGGTGGTCGAGTAGGCGGCGTTCGTGCGCCGTATCGAGACCAGAGA
Source organism: Anaerolineaceae bacterium (assembly GCA_009885445.1). GTDB lineage: Bacteria > Chloroflexota > Anaerolineae > Anaerolineales > Villigracilaceae > Denitrolinea. Next base: position 1,173 of record VFKQ01000389.1, read on the forward strand.
CTGGGGACTGAAAACTGGAGAATTATTTCTTCCGTTCAATTTTCCGAATCACTCGCGCGGGCATGCCCACGGCGAGCATGTCGGCGCCGACATCTTTGGTGACGACTGCTCCGGCGCCAGTGATGGCGCGGTCACCGATCTTGAGCGGGGCGACGAGCATTGTGTCGGAGCCGATGAAAACATCCTCGCCGATCTCGGTGTGGTTTTTGTTGACGCCGTCATAGTTGCAGGTAATCGTCCCCGCGCCGATGTTGGTGTTCGCGCCGATGTGCGCATTGCCGATGTACGAAAAATGTCCCATCTTCACGCCGGCTTCGAGATGCGAATCTTTCACTTCACCAAAGTTGCCCACGTGAACATGGTCACCAAGGTGCGCGCCTTTGCGCAATCGCGCGAAGGGACCCATGTCCACGCCGTTTTCGAGCACGGCGCGGTCCAGGTCAGACATGAGAATCTTGCAGTGATTCCCGATTTTCGAATCTCTAATAATAGTGTTCGGGCCAACAACATTGCCCACGCCAATTTCTGTTTTGCCATGCAAATAAGTGTTCGGCCATAGAACTGTGTCACGGCCAATCGTCACACCCGCTTCAATGTACGTGGAGGCCGGGTCAATCATCGTCACACCGTTGAGCATGTGCGACTCATTGACGCGCCGCCGCATTTCGGTCTCAACTTCCGCCAAATGGACTCGCGTGTTGACGCCGATTGCCTCTTGCGCATCGTCCATGACTTCGGCCTGCACGGGCAACCCCGAGGCGACAGCCAGTTCGACGACATCCGTGA
>VFKQ01000361.1 GCA_009885445.1 Anaerolineaceae bacterium
GAGGCGCGCGGAACCGCCGTCAGCGTGTTGGCGGATAGTTTAGGGCGAGCCGTCAAAAGTCAGAAAGAGGCGTTGAAGAGGGGCGACTTATGCCTCGTCTCGCCGTATAGTCCCAACGCAGGATTCTCCGTCGGCGCGGCGATGGGTCGCAATCGTTTGATTTATACGTTGGCAGATTATGCAATTGTTGTCGCATCGGACTCAGAGACAGGCGGTACATGGGCGGGCGCAACCGAAGCGTTGAAAAATAACTGGCTTCCCGTTTTTGTGTTGGAACATGACGCGATGCCCGCTGGAAATAAATTGCTATTGCAAAAAGGCGCGCTTCCCTTTCCGCATCCTTTCAAAGACGCGCCAGTCAAATTGCCCGCATGGTTGAAAGAGAAAGCCGCGAGTTTGCCCGCCATGTCCAACCAGCTGAATTTATTTTAAATGTCCACTTACCCCGATTACGTTTACCAAACACTAGCCCGCGCCCGCGAAGAGGGGCAGTGGTATTGCGGACAGTCCGATGGCGCCGCGCTGTGTTTTGATATGCTGGCGCTGTTTCCCGATTGCGTAGAGGCGCAAGAGTTGATTTACGAACTCTTCTGTGATGAATGGACGATTCACGATAACCGCGTGGCGTTGCAACAAAACATCGAGGAATGGGATGACCGTCCCTGGCAACAGCGGCGCAGGCTGGCGCTTTCGTATCGCTTTATGGGCAGGTGGGACGGGAAGCATGAGATGATGCTGGAAAGAGGCGGCCCGCAGGATGTGCGCAAGATTCTGGCTGACGGCAAAATGGAATTGCTGGGCGCTTATTGTCTTGGCGACGAAGAATGCACCAATTATGCCTGGTCCATATTTTCGGATGCCATTGGCAAAACGAACGACCCACGCGCAACTCTATTTTGGATTGGCTGGCAATATGCCGACCTTGGTTTTTTTGCCGATGCGGCCGAAGCGCTGGGAGAGTTGTGCTCACGATTCAATGATCAGCGGGCGAGAAGGTTGCTTGCCGAAGTCATCTGGTGGCGCGATAACGCCGCGCGCATCCCGTGGATTCCGCCCGCCGGAGACGGCTCGCGCTATGACCGTATGATGCAAGTGATTGACCCAACCGCACCGAAAACCCATGACTACATTCGCGAAGCGCGCAATGAAAATCAAAAAGAGCGTATCGCGCCGTATCGCCCAAGTATCGACAAACAGTTGGCGAATCTTTTTGAGCAGTCGCTTCCCCGCGAAAACGATTTGCCGAACGTCCCCATTGTGGATTGGAGTTTTCTGGATAAAGATGACGGCCAACCCGGCGAACTGCCTGAGTGGGCAAAGCGACAAATCAAACGTCTTGAAAGACACATGGACGATGAAGACACCAGGGAAATGGCCGGGGAGATAATTCATGCCCATCAATGGACACGTAATATCCCGCCTCCATCATCGCCGAAACGATACGACCCCAATGCGCCCCCTTTTGATGCGCGCGACTTCCTTGGTAACATGGACGAAGAAGATACAGACGAAGAAGACCTGGATGGGAGTAACTAAAGGTGAAGTGATTTATCCAAATATCCAGACCCCGTATCAGACAGGATAACCCCGACTTTATTTAAACAAAACCCCGGCGCGTCAACATTGTTTATGCAAACCGTGTCAGAGACTCGGCGTAAAGACTTCGGAAATCTCCCTGGATGCGCCTAAAACGGAGATGCCTCTTAAAGATTTTCGAAGTCTGAATCGGGGACAACCTTTGCGTGCACACGTCTGTTTAGATTTACAAACGAACCCCAAAAGGTTTATCCCTGAAACCCCGTCTTATACAACTCGAAATATTTCCCGCGCTTCGCCAGCAGTTCAGCGTGATTCCCCTGCTCGACAACTTTCCCGCCCTCGATGACCACAATCCGATTCGCATTCGTAATAGTGGACAAACGATGCGCGATAACGAAGGAAGTGCGTCCCTTCAACAAACGCGCCAGCGCAGACTGAATCACCTGCTCGGTTTGCGTGTCCACCGAGGAGGTGGCTTCGTCGAGAATCAAAATGCGCGGGTCGGCGAGCAGGGCGCGGGCGAAGGAGATTAATTGTCGCTGGCCTACTGAGAGCAGGGCGCCGCCCTCTTCCACTGAAGTGTCGTAGCCGTTGCGCAGTTGCGAAATAAAATCGTGCGCGCCCACGGCTTGCGCGGCGGCGATGATGTCGACGTCGCTGGCGTCGAGGCGGCCAAACAAAATATTTTCTTTCACGGTGCCATTAAATAGAAAGGGGTCTTGTAACACCATGCCCATCTGTTTGCGCAGAGATTGCTGAGTCACCGTGCGCAGGTTAACGCCGTCGACGAGCAACCCGCCCGAGGTGGGGTCGTGGAAGCGGGCCACCAACTTAACCAGAGTCGTCTTCCCGGCGCCCGTCTCGCCAACGATGGCAACCGTCTCACCGGCGCGGATATCCAAATTAATTTCGCTGAGTATTAAAGTGGTGTCATCTGAATAATGGAACGACACGCCCTCGAAGCGGACGTCGCCACGAATGGTCGGCAACTCGCCCGCGCCCGCTTCGTCGCGGACTTCGATGGGGGTCTCCAACAATTGCAGGATGCGCTCGCTTCCGGCCATCATGGATTGCAACGTGTCGAAGCGGCGCGAGAGATCGCGGATGGGTTCAAAGAAGCGATCAATGTAAAGCACGAACGCGACCAACACGCCGGCAGTAATTTGCTCGCCGAGCACAGCGGTGCCGCCGACCCACACCACGAGCGCAGTTGCGACCGCGCCGAGCAAATCGACAACGGGAGGAAATGCGGACGCTACTTTCGCGGCGTCGAGGCTGACGTTGAGATGATATTGATTTACGTTCTCATGGAAGTTGTCGTAGTTATGGCGCTCACGGCTGAAGGCTTGCACCACGCGCACGCCGTTGATATTTTCTGCGAGCACCGAGTTGACCCATGAAATTGCGGAACGCACCTTGCGATAATTTTTTCGCGCCAGGTTGCGAAAGGCTCTTGTCGCCCAGACCATTAATGGAACGACGGCGAAAGTGAGCAGGGAAAGTTTTAAGTTAAGCGCCAGCATGGCAATCAGAATGCCGACGATGGTGAAAATGTTGCGCACAATCGCCAGCGCGGCCCAGGTGATGAATTCACGCAGTGTGCCCACGTCGTTGATCACGCGCGTGATGGCGCGGCCCACGCTGAAGCGCGAATAAAAACCAAGCGACAGGTTTTGCAGATGCTCGAACATTTTCATGCGCACGTCCAGCAAAACATGTTGCCCGACGCGCGACATGATGGTGACACGATAATAATTTGTGCCCCACTGAATCAGCGCGACGACGAGATACAGCAAAACCGTGTTGCGCAAAACAAGCTCATCGCCTTTGGCGAGGCCGTCATCGAGGGCGACCTTGACGAAGTACGGCCCGGTCACCGCGGCGGCGGTGGAGATGGTCATCAGCACGAGTGCGAGAATCCCCTGACGCATATACGGCCCGAGGAAGGGCAACATCTTACGCGCCACTTGCGGGTCGTAGCCCTTGTCGAGGGATTCTTCAGCTTGTAGAACGTAGGCGGGAGGGGTAATTGTCATTTAGTTTTTTAGTTGGATAGCTGGGCGATTGAAATCGCACCAACCATTACGAAGTCCGCCTGCGCGGACTATGCATCAGCCGACGGAGGTCGGCTTCGTAGTTGTAGTGGCGACTTCAGTCACCGATTGTCGCGCCAGACGCCGCGCCAGAAATTTTGCGCCAATTCTTCCAAAAATAGAAGTGAACAGCATCGCCAGCAAGGTAAGGCCGAACAACGCCCAATTCATGTCGAGGGCGAATATAAGCCAAATCGCCGCAAGCGAAATAATAAATCCGGCCAGCGCGCCGATTAATTTTCCGCGCCGCGCAACTTCTTGCGCCGTTCTTTCTGCGGATGCCAGCCAATATGCGCAATATGCGCCAGCCAGCGCACACGGAATCGCGGAATAAGTTACCGAAAGGAGGCCAATGCTTCCAAATATGTATAAGCCCATGGATGAAAAGATTTTTGTTCCAAAAGTGAGCAAAGCTACAGTTAATGAGAAAAATAAACTGCCGAAGACGGAAAATATTGCGCCCATCAACAAGCCATACAAAGTGAACAAAAGTTTACCCATTACAACTGCTCCTTATCCAAATGCTCTTGCATCGGCGCAATATGTCCCAACTCTGTCATCTCTTCCGAAAAACGTTCATGCCCCTGCAACTGCAAATCATGGATTTGGCGATACAGCCCGCCTTCTTTCAGCAACTCTTTGTGCGTACCACGCTGGACGATGCGGCCCTTGTCCATGACGAGGATTATGTCGGCGCGGCGCACGGTGGAGAGGCGGTGCGCGATAACGAAGGTTGTGCGCCCTTCCATCAATGAGTCCAACGCAGATTGAATCAATTTCTCGGTCTGCGTATCCACCGAGGAGGTCGAGTCGTCCAAAATCAAAATGCGCGGGTCCATCAACAACGCGCGCGCAATCGCCACGCGCTGACGTTGTCCGCCAGAAAGGGTGATGCCGCGCTCGCCGACGACAGTTTCGTAGCCCTCGGTCAGGCCGCGGATGAACTCGTCCGCTTGGGCGGCGCGGGCGGCGGCGAAAATTTCATCGTCGCTGGCCGTGGGCCGTCCGTAGGCGATGTTGGCTTTGATGCTATCCGAGAATAACAGCGACGTTTGCAAAACGATTCCAATCTGTTTGCGCAATGTGACCAAATCCAACTCGCGCACGTCGCGCCCGTCCACGAGCACGCGGCCAGCCGAGACATCGTAAAAGCGCGGAATCAAATTAACCAGCGACGTCTTCCCCGAGCCGGTTTGCCCCATCAAGGCGACGATGCGATTCGGCTCGACCGTGAAGCGGATGCCCTCCAGCGCGGCAATTTTCTCGTCTTTGTAATTTAGCGCCACCTCTTCAAATTCCACTTCGCCGCGCAGTTGACCCAAAGGTTGGGCTTCGCGCGGAGATTGAATCTCGGGCACATGCTCGAGTATTTCAAAGACGCGTTGCGCGCCCGCAGTCGCTTCGCCCGCCGCGTTGACGAGTTGAGTCAATTGTTGCGCGGGCGCGCCAAGGAGCAGGATGTATGAATTGAAGGCGACCAACTGTCCGAGCGTGATTTCACCGGCCAGCATCATGCGTCCGCCGAACCACAGAATTAACATGGTGCCGAGCGCGATCAGGAAGTTGGACGTGGGTAGGATTTTGGCCCACTCGTCTACTACTTTGACCCAATGTCGGAAGACTACTTGATTCGCGGACTCAAAGCGTTTCATCTCGTAAGGCTCGCGCGCAAAAGCGCGCACAACCTGTACGCCGCTGACATTTTCCTGCAAGCGATTCGAGACCTCCCCCACTGCGGTGTCTACGGCGAAGAATAGTCCGCCAATGCGTGTGCCGAATTCAATGGTGATGGCCACCAGTGGAATCATCGGCAACAACGCAATCCAGGCGAGTTGCAAATTTGCAACCGCCATCAAATAGACGATGCCCAGCGTGAGCAAAATAAATTGTGCGGTCTCAATGATGGCCGAGCCGGCAAAACGCTCAATGGCACGCACGTCTTCGATGCAACGCGAGATGAGTTGTCCGCTTTGGGAGTGGTCGTGGTAGGAGAAGGATTGATGTTGAATGTGATCGTAGAGTCTGTTGCGCAGGTCGTAGCCAATGCGCGCGGCGATCCACTCAGACAGGTAGCGCTGAAACAGATTCAGAATCGCTGAACCCAGCCCGAGCGCGAAAAGAACGAGGGCGGAGCGGCTGAGCGAAGCGCTGTCTCCTGCTATGAGTCCCTGATCCACTACATTGCTGATGACGCGCGGCACGGCCAGCAAGATGCCGGTCAACGTGAGCAGGAGCGCCATGTTGAGCAGTAGATGCCACAAGTAGGGGCGGATGAAAACGCCTAAGCGAAGGAGTGGTTTCATTTGTTTGAGGTGAATAGAAAAAGTGGGGAAGTTGGATGATATTGGCTATATGCAGATATTGGTTGAAAACTATTTTTAACCAGCGATGAACAAATATAAACAGGATTTCAAGACAGTGTAGCGAGCGCTTTTCAAAAATCTATGTTTATCTCCGTGCATCTCTGGTGAATTTCAACTTATTAAACAGTCTCCAAAGGGCGCTAACGCAGAGTCGCTACTACTTTTTTACGGCCCGACCAATTGCTGGTACATGCCGTAGTAGCGCGCCGCCGCCGCAGACCAGCTAAAGTCTTCGCGCATGGCGGCTTGCTGATGGGCCAGCCAGCGCGCGCGGTCAGAATAAAGGGCCAGGGCTTTGAGCAATGCGGCGCGCAGGGATTTTTCGGTGGCGGCCTTGAAGCGAAAACCGGTGGCATCGGTCACGCTGTCGTTGAGTCCACCCACCGCGCGGACGAGAGGCAGACAACCGTAACGCATGGCGAGCATTTGATTCGGCCCCCAGGGTTCAGAGAGCGAGGGCATCAATAGTAAATCTGCGCCGGCATAGATATGACGAGCCAACGCCGAATCTAGCCGCGCTTCAAAACGTACGCGCTCGGGCAAGGCCGCTTGTAATTTGCGCGCTTCATCTTCGAGTTTCAAATCACCCGTGCCCAATAAAATTAATTGCCAGGGCAGGTCTGTCAGCGCGGCGAGAGTCTTTAGCGCCAGGTCTATGCCCTTTTGTTTTTCAATACGCGTCACCACAGCCAGCAATGGAACGCGCGGCTCAAGCGGAAGTTTTAGTTTTTCTTGCAGGGCCGTTTTATTTTTCTCGCGGATGGATGGATTCTCGGCGGTGAATTGAAACGGGATGGACGTGTCATTCGCGGGGTCAAAAGAGTCTGTGTCAATGCCGCCCAAAATTCCGCGCAGGGCGTCTTTGTGACGATGAAGAAATGCGTCGAGGCCTTCGCCAAATTTTGGGGTGAGAATCTCCTGCGCAAAAGTGGCCGAGGGCGCAATGATTCTGTCTGCTGAAAATAATCCCAGCGCGAGCGAACGCGATTGCGCAAAATCTGGCAGGTCGGTATGCGCAATCGGCAGGTCGTAGGCGGCCAATGCTTTTGTCGCGTCCGGCCCGAGCGAAGCCAGCGAGTCGATGCTCAACACCGAGCGCAGAGTCCCCTCCCCTTTCCAACGCGCCAGCAAAATAGAATACGCCGCAAGCGCGGTCTGATTTTCAAACGCATGCACAATGTCCACAGGCCAGTTGAGCACACGCGGCAGTTGCAACGCGGCCAAACAAAAGAAAGCATATTTTTCTGCTTCGAGCGCCGCATTCGATGAGTACACTGTGCCCACCGCCGCAATGGGTTCGCCGCCGATTAAATAAACCGTCAGGCCATTCAGCGTGGTTTCAGAAATTTGCACACTTACGTCGCCGCCCGCGCGGGGCAACGAGAAAATCGCCAAAGGCCGCGCGTCCGCTTTAATCACGGCATGATGCGGCAGAGCCAGCCTCACGTCGAGGCTTGAGCCGCCGCGAATTTCGTCAGTGAGTTTGTGCAAGGCGCGCGCCAGTCCGCTGGTCGTCTCGCCAATTTGTCCCACTTTCACAAAGGGTTCCGCTTCGGCGGCCAGCAGAAGTACATTCAAAGGCTTGGTCATTGCAGAGATTGTAACAAAGATTTTACACACCCATCATTTTGGATTAATCTCGCAGGCTGATAATTCGCATGAAAGGATTTAACATGACTCATAAATGGATTTCACTACTCGTGGGCGTTTCGCTCTTAATGGCCTGCCGCCTCTCCTCCGCGCCCAAAGCGGATTCAGCGCCAGCGGCATCGTCCTCCCCTTCTGCGCCTTCCGCGTCCGCGCCGACGCAGATCACGCTCGACCAATTGATTCAGCCCACCGATGAGCCCAGCATAATCGTCCCTGAAGCGACGGTGCGCTACTCAGACCTGCGCGCCTCAAACGCGAACTTGCTCAGCCTCGACATTTATCCAAGCGGAAAAGTGAATAGCGCGGTGATGATCTACGTGCATGGCGGCGGCTGGCAGACCGGCGACAAGAAAAATGTTTATCTAAAGCCCGCCGCATTCAACGCGCGCGGCTTTGTATTCGTTTCAATTAATTACCGCCTGCTCCCCGAAGTGACTATCGCAGACGAGGCCGCCGATGTGGCGCGCGCAGTTGCCTGGGTGAAGAACAATATTGCCGAGTACGGCGGCGACCCAACACAGCTCTGGCTGATGGGCCACTCTGCTGGCGCGCATCTCGTCTCGCTGGTCGGCACCGACGAAAGCCTCCTACAGGCCGCGGGCGCAAACTTATCTGATTTACGCGGCGTGATCTCGTTGGACACACAGGCTTATGACGTGCCTAAACTGCTCAAGACCACCAACAACAGTTTGCGCGGCAAGTACGCCTTGCTCTTCGGTAAAACTCCAGAATCCTGGATGGCGCTCTCGCCCTCCACTCACGTGCAATCCAGAAAAGACATCCCGCCCTTTTTAATCGTCTATTCTGGTGATATAAGCGCGCGCGGCGATCTATCGGAGGCATTCAAAACAAAATTGGTTTCGGCGGGAGTGGCCGTGCAAATCGTGGCGGCCATGGACAAAAATCATGCCCAGGTCAACCGCGAGATCGGCGTGGAAGACAGTTACATCAATGCGGCGGTGTTTGATTTTGTGATGCAGTGAGATTTTTTTAAACACAAAGGACACACATCGTCCCGATGTTCTTCGGGAAAGGTCACGAAGGAATTCGAGTTGTAGCCTAATCCGCTTCCCTCCCCTTCCCTTTGTGTACTTCGTGTACTTA
>VFKQ01000003.1 GCA_009885445.1 Anaerolineaceae bacterium
GGATGAAAGCGGCATCCCGAGGGCGGGTTGAGCGGGCTGGGGATTTCACCCGTGAGTGTAGCCCGCTTACGGGCGCGGTCTCGTTTCGGGTTTGGAATCGGCACCGCCGATAGCAGCGCCTGCGTGTAAGGATGCAATGGATTCTCGTACAGCTCGTCGCGGTCGGCCAGTTCCACGATGATGCCGAGATACATCACCGCCACGCGGTCACAGATGTGGCGCACCATCGAAAGGTCGTGCGCGATGAACAAATAAGTTAAACCAAATTGGTCTTGCAAATCTTCTAATAGATTCACGACTTGCGCTTGAATCGAAACATCCAGCGCTGAGATGGGCTCATCGCAGACAATAAATTTTGGATCAGACGCAAGCGCGCGTGCCACGCCGATGCGCTGGCGCTGTCCACCTGAGAATTCGTGCGGGAAGCGATTCAGATGCGACGGGCTGAGTCCCACCAGGCGTAGCAATTCTTTCACGCGCTCGATGCGGTCCTTCTCGGGCAAAAGTTTATGCACGCGCAACGGCTCGCCGATGATCGAACTCACCGTCCAGCGCGGGTTGAGCGAGGCATACGGGTCTTGAAAAATAATTTGCGCCTTGCGCCGAATCGTCATCATCTCGGCGCGATTCGCTTTGCGCAAATCGTGCCCGTCAATTTTTATTTCGCCGTCGGTGGGCGCGTACAGCCCGAGCAGGGTGCGCCCCGCCGTCGTCTTGCCGCATCCGCTTTCGCCGACCAGCCCCAACGTCTCGCCGGATGCGATCGAAAACGAAATCCCGTCCACGGCGCGCACCGTTCCGACGCGGCGCTGAAAAACCAGTCCGCGCGTCACCGGAAAATGTTTTGTTAAATTTTTTACTTCCACCAATGGCTCGGTCATCGCAAGGCTCCACTGCGCACGTCCACCCAACAAGCGATGGAATGATTCAGCGCGACAGACTCGAGTGGCGGATTTTCAACCCGACAGCGACTCTTCACGAATTCGCAACGCGGCGCAAACGGACACCCAGGCGGGTCGGCCAACATATTGGGCGGCGCCCCCGGGATGGCTTTCAAACGTCCCTTGCGGCGACGGTCTGCTTGTGGCAGGGCGTTCATCAACGCCAGTGTATATGGATGTCGCGTATCTTCGTAAAGCGAGTCTACGTCCGCCTCTTCGACGATGCGCCCCGCGTACATGACGATGACTCGTTGCGCCAGCCCCGCGACAACGCCAAGGTCGTGCGTGATCCAAATAATCGTCAAGCCAATCTTGTCGCGCAGTTCAGTGACCAGGTCCATGATCTGCGCTTGAATGGTCACGTCGAGGGCCGTCGTCGGCTCGTCGGCGATTAACAATGACGGGTTACCGGCCAGCGCCATGGCGATCATCACGCGCTGACGCATCCCGCCCGAAAATTCATGCGGATAACTTTCGAGTCGTCGTTCCGCGTCTGGGATGCCGACCAATTCCAAAAGTTCCACCGCGCGTCTGCGGGCCTGCTCGGGATTCATATTCAGATGCACACGCAATGGCTCGGTCAGTTGACGTTCCACCGAAAGCACGGGGTTGAGCGAAGTCATCGGGTCTTGAAAAATCATGGCGATTTCGTTGCCGCGGATTTGAGTTTGCAATTCGTCTTCACTTAATTGGAGCAGGTCGCGTCCATGATAATTAACTTCACCGCTGACAATTTCGCCGGGCGGCATGGGAATCAGTTTCAACAATGACATCATCGTCACCGATTTGCCGCATCCGCTCTCGCCGACGACGGCCAGCGTCTCGCCCTCCTGCAAATTAAACGAAACACCGTTTACCGCATGCACCGTCCCCTCGGGCGTGTGGAATTGGGTTTGCAGGTTTTTTACTTCGAGAAAATTTGTCATCTATTTTTTTTCACCACAAAGGACACGAAGTACACGAAGGAAATTCTGAGGAAGTCACCATAATCTTCATCACTAAAAAACTTTGTGCCCTTTGTGTCCTTCGTGTTTAAATGTATTTTTTACACCGTGCGGCTACGCGGGTCGAGCGCGTCGCGCAGACCGTCGCCGACGAAGTTGATGCTCAAGACGATGAGCAGAATCAAGATACCCGGGAAGAGCCACAGCCAGTAGGCCGTGTTGATGTAGCTGTACGCGCCTTCGAGCATGTTGCCCCAGGTGGCCGTCGGCGGACGGACGCCGAGGCCGAGGAAGCTGATATAAGCCTCCAGCGTGATGGCGTTCGCCACGCCCAGAGTCGCCGAGACAACGATGGGCGCGATGCTGTTGGGCAAAATGTGGCGGAAGATAATGTCGAAGGTGGAGGAACCCGTTGCCAGCGCGGCTAGCACGAACTCGTTTTCTTTCAGCTTGAGAAACTCCGCGCGGACGATGCGCGCCAGATAGGGCCAGGAAGTTAATCCAATGATGACGATGATGACGATGACACTACTGCTGAACTCGCGGCCCAGAATATTTACATCCGGTAAATCGCCGGTGAAAAATTTTGCCATGACGAGTAGCAGAAAAATCTGCGGGATGATTAACACGGCTTCGGTGAAGCGCATCAAGATTGTGTCGATCCAGCCGCCGAAGTAACCCGAGAGTGCGCCGATGAGGATGCCGAGCGTCACTTCGATGATGACGGCGGTCAGGCCGATGAGCAGGGAGATTTGTCCGCCATAGATGGTGCGCGCCAGAATGTCGCGGCCGATTACATCGGTGCCGAAGGGGTGTGCGGCAGAGGGTGGTTGCAAGGCGATGCCCGTGTCGTTGAAGTTGGAGTATTTCTCGCTGACGAATACTGCGCCGAGTGTGCAATACAAGACCAGCGTCGTTAAGATGGCGATGCCAATCAGTGCCATCTTGTGGCGTCTGAAACGCAACCAGGCCAGCCGTCCGAGGGTGAGCGGAGGGGCGTCGAGGTGGTCGATGGGCAGGGAGGTGTTAGTCATGGTTTTTTTTGGTCGGAGTGCAGGCTTCAGCCTGCTATGGTGCGAACAGGGGCGGGCTGATTCTCAGCTAGACTTTATCCATTTGAAGATTAATAGATGGCAGGGTAAGCTAAGGCAAACACTCGACCAAGAGGTAGCCAATGTCGACCCTGCCCGCAGA
>VFKQ01000392.1 GCA_009885445.1 Anaerolineaceae bacterium
CGTGCATCAGGCCGGGGACAATTTCGTCGTCTTTGGCGTTTTTGTAGAATTCGACTCCCTGCACGAGGGAGGAGGCGCAGTTGCCAATTCCAATAATGGCAACGCGGACTTTTTTGCTGGGCATGAATGTCTCCTTGAATTTGGATGGATGATGGTAGGCGTTCGCTTTATAAAAAACCACTAAACACGAAGGGCACAAAGTACACTAAGGGAGCAAGGCTTAATCGTGTTTCGTTCTTTTCTCCTTCGTGACCTTTGTGTACTTTGTGTTTAAAAAGACCTTCTCCGAGATTTTGACGAGAAGCCAAGTTGATGAGTCTTGCCACTTCCAAGCGTAAAGTATAATCGCGTTGAAACCATGAGCATACACCCGCAAAAACTTGAACGGCTGGATGAAATCATCCGCAACTTGAGCGCCACGCTGGATGTAGATGCCTTTCTGCAATCGCTGGTGGAGGCCGCCTGCGAACTGACCGGCAGTGAAGTGGCCGGCATCTTGCATTACCGTGTGGCTAGCGATCACTTGGATTTTGTGGCGGCTCCATTTTCACTGCGTGATAAATTGCTCGGGGTCAGCCTGTCGCTGAGGGGTAGCGCGGCGGGCTGGGCTTTTCAAAACTCCCGTGCGCTTGCGCTGGACAGTTCTGCGGAGCAGGCCCAGCTCATGCGCGACATGGACCAGACGGGGGTTACTGCGCGTTCCATACTTGCCGTGCCGCTCATGTTTCGCGGCGGGCCGCTTGGGGTGATTGAAGCCGTCAACAAAACAGGCGATGCCCATTATACCGAGGAAGACATTGCCATTCTAGAGACGCTCGCCTCGCTGGCGACGCTGGTCCTGCGCGAACAGGAATTGCAAGAACGTCTGGATGCATCCTCCGGCGATGAGGCCACACTTGAGCGTCTCAAGTCCGACTTTATTGCCATCACCTCCCATGAACTGCGCACGCCACTCGGCTTGATTCTCGGTCACGCCACTTTTTTGCGTGAAACGGCCGGCGAGGATTTGCACGAGCAGTTGGATGTTGTCATTCGTCATGCCACACGCCTGAAGGAAATTGTTGAGAGTCTTTCGAGTGTGAACAATTATGAAATTGGCGCGGCGCGTGTGCGCCAGCATTTGGTTTCGATGACGAACGTGGTGCGTGAAGTCACTCAGTCTTTTCAAGAACAGGCCCAGCGCAAAGGCGTCCGCTTGAATGCGCAGGGGGGGGCCGACCCGCTGGCAGTGGAGGGCGAGGCGGGCAAGATCTCGCTCGCGCTGGCCAATCTGATTCATAACGCAATTATCTTCACCGAGGCGGGCGGCGAAGTCAAAGTCTCTGCCGAAGTGGCCGCGCGCGGGTTTGTGAAAGTTTCTGTGGCCGATAGCGGCATTGGCATTCCCGCGCAGGATGTGGCGCGCGTCTTCGATCGCTTCTTTCAAGTAGACTCGCACCTCACCCGCAAACAGGGCGGCATGGGTCTGGGTCTCTCGGTGGCCAAGGCCATGATCGAAATGCACGGCGGGCGCATCGCAGTGGAAAGCGTGGAAGGTAAAGGCACCACCGTTAGTTTTCTTCTGCCCGTTGAAAGCGGCGCGACGAAAGCGTTTTTGTAATTTTTTTTAAAACACTTTAAAACACAAAGTACACGAAGGTCACTAAGGAAAGCAATACCGATTTTTTACTTTGTGTACTTCGTGCCCTTTGTGTTTGAGTATTAAAAAATGCCTCCCTCTCACATCTTCATCGGCAGACTGACGCGCGACTACACCCTCTTTCCGCTCGGCCAACCCAGGCTGGATTCAGCGGGCGGCGCGCCGCTCCACGCTTCGGGCGGGTTAGCCGTTTGGGGAGACTCCTCGCCCGGGTTGGTGGCCCGCGCCGGCGCGGACTATCCGCGTGAGTGGCTGAAAGATTTCGCCGCGCGCGGTTTCGACACAGCGGGGATTCGCATTTTGCCCGACGCGCTCGACCAGCGCAATTTCCTTTCGTACTCAGAATCATTTGAATTGACTCGCATGAATCCGGTGGCGCAATTTTCGCGCCTGGGTTTTTCGTTCCCAAAAGCATTGTTGGGCTATCATGCACAAGCAGAGACTTTGCCCGCCCTGGCCCCGCCCGCAAAAATTTCGCCCGCGCTCGCCGACATTCCCGCCGACTATCTTAACGCTGGCGCCTTCCATATTTGTCCGCTTGAGTTAAGCGCGCAATTGCAATTTGCCGACACCCTGCGCGGCGTGGTGCGCACGCTGACGCTGGACCCGGCATCCGCGAGCATGTCGCCGCTCGCGCTGAAGGAACTGCGCGGATTGCTCAATGGCGTGACAGCCTTCCTGCCCTCACTGGAGGAAATCTCCGCGCTGTATTGGGGTCAGACCCGCGACCCGTGGGAAATGGCCGCGGCCGTCGGCGCGTTTGGTTGCGAATACGTGGTCATCAAATGCGGGCCGCGCGGACAGTTGTTGTACGACGCTGTGTCGAAACGGCGCTGGGAGATTCCCGCTTACCCCGCGCGAGTCGTCGATCCCACCGGCGCAGGTGACGCTTTTTGCGGCGGCTTTCTGGCGGGTTATCAAAAAGATCACGACCCGCTCGAAGGCGCATTGTACGGAAACATTTCTGCGTCACTGGCCATTGAGAGCGTCGGCCCATTTGCCGCAGTGGAGGCCATGCCGGGTTTGGCGCAGGCGCGCTTGAATGCGTTGCGCGAAATGGTGAGAGAGATATAAAAGATGAAAGATGAAAGATGAAAGATGAAAGATGAAAGATGAAAGATGAAAGATGAAAGATGAAAGATGAAATAGATTTGGGGAGTCGTGTGCTGGAGTTGGCGATTGCGATTCAGCAGATTCCTGCGCCGACGTTTGACGAAGCGAAGCGCGCCGAATTTGTGCGCGGACTGTTCGAGTCTGAGGGTCTCAGCGATGTGCGCGTGGACGAAGTTGGCAATGTGTATGCCCGCCTGCGCGGACGCGACTCGGCTCGTCCGCCGCTGGTGGTCAGCGCGCATCTCGACACGGTCTTCTCTGCCGAAACGAATCTGAGCACCACGCGCGATGGTCGCTGGGTGTATGGCCCCGGGTTGGGCGACAACTCTTTGGGCGTGGCGGCATTGTTGGGTTTGGTTTGGTCGTTGCGCGAAAGTGGGGCACTCCTCGCGGGCGATGTGTGGCTGGTGGCCAATGTGGGCGAGGAGGGACTGGGTGACTTGCGCGGAATGAAAGCGGTGGTGAATCACTTTGGCGCGCAAGTGTGCGCTTATTTAATTGTTGAGGGCGCGGCCTTCGGAAAAATTTATCACCGCGCGGTGGGCGTGCATCGTTATCGCATCAGCGTCAAAACAGCGGGCGGACATGCCTGGTCAGATTATGGCGCGCCATCGGCAATTCACGAGTTGACTATGTTGACGGCGCAGATCGCTTCGTTGAAGTTGTCCGCTTCGCCGCGCACCACGTTAAACGTTGGCCGCATCGAAGGCGGGACGGGCGTCAATGTGCTGGCCGCGCACGCTTCGCTGGAGTTGGACATGCGCTCGGAGTCGAGTCAATCGTTGGTTGAATTGGTCTCAGCGGTGGATGGGCTGATCGAAGGCGTAACCCGCCCAGGGGTGGAGGCGACCGCCGAGACAATTGGTCAGCGCGGCGGAGGCATGATTCCCGCCGAGCATGCGCTGGTTAAGTTGGCTGAGTCCTGTTTGCGCGAAGTGGGCGTTGAGCCAAAATTAATCGCCGGCTCCACTGATGCGAATGTGCCGCTCAGTCGCGGTTATCCCGCCATCGTAATGGGCATCACCACTGGTGGCGCGGCGCACACGCCAAACGAATTTATTGAGATTGAGTCGTTGGGGAAGGGGATGAGGTCAGTGGCGAAGTGGGTGGAGGCAGTCATCAGTAACCAGTAACCAGTGATCAGTAGTCAGTTACCAGCGGCGGGAATCAAAAAAGCGCGACGCCATTCGCGCCACGCCTTTCACCATTCACTACTGTCTGTTCTCTTATTTCAACCCCAACACCTCAAACACCTCCAGCGGATCGGCTTTGCCTTTCACGGGCATGGCTGTCAGCGGGTTTACGTTGATTTCTTTTTTGACGCGCTCATAGGCGGCGCGGCTGATGACGATCTGATTCTTCTGCGAGTTTTCCTGAATGCGTTTGGCCGTGTTGACGGTGTCACCGATGGCCGTATATTCGATGCGCTTTTCGGTGCCGATCAAACCGAGCACTGCTTCGCCGTAATGGATGCCCACGCCGAAGGCCAGATGCGCCTCGGGCGGCAGTTCTTTGTAGAGGGCCTCCACCGACGCGCGCAGGGTCAGCGCGGTTTTCACGGCGCGCAGGGTGTGATCTTTTTGCGGGATGGGGGCGTTGTACCAGGCCATGATGGCGTCGCCCATGAACTTGTCAATCGTGCCTTCTTCCGACAGCACCGCTTCGGCCATGCGCGCCAGATAACGGTTGAGAATCTGAACCAGTTTTTCTGGCGAGGATTGTTTTTCGGCGAAGCTGGTGAAGCCGCGCACATCTGCGAACAGGGCCGTGATCTCGCCACGCTTGCCGCCCAATTGCAAACTATCCGGGTTGAGTTGCTCAATCACCGCCGGCGAGACCATGCGCTCGAAGAGACGGCGTTGCGCTTCGAGTTTTTTACGCTCGGTCAAATCGTCGAGCACGATGGCCACGCCTTGCGTTTTTTGCGCCGCGTCTTTGAGCGGGGACAGGTTGAAGCGCCAGTCCACGTTGCCGCGCGCCGATAAGTTGTGGCTGAGTTCCAGGTCCACGACTAGTGTATCTTTCTGGCGGACTTCTGCCATGTGCGGCGTAATGTCTTTTGAAACGGAGGCCAGCACATCGTCGAGGTTGCGACCGACGATTTCGAGCATGGTCTGCCCGAGGATTTTTTCGGCGGCGCGGTTGGCCAGAGTCACCTGGTCGGTGAAGTTGGTGGTGATCACGCCGCTGGTGATGGAGGCGAAAATATTATCCATCAAATTTTTGAGGCCGGTCACTTCGGCGAGTGTGTGTTTGAGTGAGGTGAACAGTCGCGCGTTTTCGATGGCCACGGCGGCTTGATTCGAGAAAGCCACCAGTAGGTCGCGTTCGTTGTCTTGGAAAATCCCCGAGCGAATGCGATTGTCGGCGTAGAGCACGCCAATGAGATCGTTTTTCACTTTCAGCGGCACACACAAAATGGAGCGCAGATTGTAGGCGACGATGCTTTCCTGCCCGCTCAGGCGCGGGTCTTCTTGCGCGTTGGTGGTCACAATCGCTTCGCCGCTGTCGATCACTTTTTGAATCACCGTGCGGCTGACCGCGCTCTCAGATGAGTTAATCGATTCTTGTTCCCAGTTGCGCGCGGTGCGGCTGACCATCTGTCCGCTTTCATCGCGCAACATGAGGAAGCCGCGCTCGGCCTTTGTCAGGCGCACGATGGTATCCATAACGATGCGCAACACTTCGTCCAGGTCGAGCGACGAATTAACCACCTGTCCGATTTCGGCCAGTGACGAGAGTTGGCTATATTGCGCCTCCATGCCGGCCACGGCTCGCGTCAGGCGGTCTATGTTGCTTTCGCTTTGCGAGAGTCCCTCGAGCGTGCCCGACGGGAATTCAAAACGCGTCGCTTGCAACGTGGTACGCGTTTTGATGATGGCTTGTTTCAGCAAGGAAAGTTGTTCGGTGGCTTTGATGGTTTTGGTAAGTTCTTGGCTCATAGTGGAGAATCAGACCCCGATGAAATGCAGGATTGATTGCCACCATTTTATCAGCCTTGCCAAAATTGTGTGTAAACGAATGGATGTCGCCGCCCGCCGCGCCTCATGTAGCGAAGCACCCCTTTGGGGCAAATTGGACTCTCCACCGCGCCCGAACAGCGCCGCCTCGTGATGCGCGGTCAATATCTGCACCGGTGAGCGGGCCGTCGGCAAGAGGCGAGTCAGCGCTTTGGCGCGTTCGCCCGCACTGACATGGACAGGTATGCGCTCACCAAATGAACGCAGGGAGAAGTTGACTGTTTCAAATGCACGCTCCATTGGCGTGAGACGAGTCCACGCGGCCCAGGTGCGAATCCAGCGCGGGGGTTTTGTGCCCGCTTGGGCGGCGCGGGTTTCAAAGTAGCGCGGAATTTTTGCGACCCAGTTTGCGTGCAGGTTGTATAACCACAGCACAAAAATAATGAGCGCGGCCAGTGTCCAATTTAGCGCGGCGCGATAGGTGACGTACCACGGCGCGCCGGACAGGTTGGCTAAATCCAACTCGTCTTTGGCGCGATCAAATTCGGAGAGTCCGCCTTCGGGGGTGGCGAGCGGCGTGGGAGCGCTGGCCGTTGTGGGCGCGGACTGAAGCGGGTCATTTGTCAGCGGGCGAATCAAATCGTCCTGGCTGGCCGTCGGCTCGAATTCGACCCAGCCGATTTCGGGGAAGTAGACTTCGGGCCAGGCGTGATAATCTTTGCGGCGTACGAGGTAGCTGATGCTTGTTTGGTCTTGCTGGTCTTCGATGACTTCGCCTTGTGCGAAGCCCACGGCCATGCGCGCGGGGATGCCGAGCGAGCGGAGCATGAGCACTTCGGCGCTGGCGTAATACATGCAGAAGCCGCGCTTTGATTCGAAGAGCACCCATTCGAGCGGGTCCTGGCCGTTGGGGATGGGCGCGATGACGGCTTGATATTCTATTTCGGCGCGCAGCCAGGCGGTGATGGCGGCGGTTTTTTGGTAAGGCGTTTGTGCGTCGGCGCTGATTTGCAGGGCGAGTTCAGCGATGCGCGGTGAAAAATTTTCGGGCAATTGCAAATAGCGCGCGCTGACCCAGGCTGGATAATTTGTGCCGGCGGCGAGCAGGTCTTCGATGCTCGGGTTGGCCAGCGCGGAGTGGACGGTGTAGGTTGTGCCGGCTTCCATGGCAGGGTTGGCTCGAAAGGCGATGATGTCTCTTGCGCCGTCTGGTGTGGGTTGCGATAAAAGACTGCCACTGAGGCTGACCCACACAGGTTGTGATGGCGCATACATCAGGGATTGCTTGATTTCATTGTGGATGTTAAAGGTGAATACTTCGCGCACGGCGTTGTCTGGAATGACGAGGTCTTCTGTGGCAGGGGAGTACGCGCCGCGTTGTGCGGGTGCGCTGGACCAAGAGATGCCGTTGTAGGTGTCGAAGGTTCGTCCGCGCCAATAGAGTCGCGGAGCGTTGAGCAGGTTGTCTGGCAAGTCAACGCGGAAGATGGTGGTTTCGCTGGGTTGCAGTCCGCGGCCGAGGGCCATCGATTCTAAGAAGAAGTCTACGGCTCCGTTTGTGCCATATTTTGACTCGAGCGGATCGAGCGCGTCGCCGACGCGCTCCTGCACAGGGCGCAGAGGTTTGGTGAGGTCTTTCCAAAATTTTTCAGCGGCCTGCCAGCTTGAAAGCGAGACGGGCATGGTCCATGCGACGAGCACCACCATTGCCGAGGTGAGCAGTAACCCGTTCGAGAGGTCCCGCGCGGTTTCGGGGAGTTGGAAGACTCGCGCGGTGCGCCAGGTTTCGCGATGGTCAAGGTAATATAGGCGACCCATCAGCGCGAGAGTCATGAAGAAGTAGACGGCCAGCAACCAAATGCGCAGGTTCACTTCGGAGTCGTAGTATTGCACGATGAGCAGGATTAATCCGCTGGGCAGGGTTGCACCGAGCAGGTCGCGGCGGCGGGTGAGGGCGAATCCGGAGGCCAGGCCCACGAGCCAAAAGCCGAGGCTGATCAGGGTGATGAAAAAGATCGGGTCGCTAAATGGTTGTTGATTAATGAAGGCCGTCCACGCGGCGGAGAAGCGCGGAGCGAGGCTGTAAAATCTTTCGGCGATGGGCAGGCTGTTGGGCGCCAGCAAACTGACTTGCCACGGCACGAGGATGAGTGTGTAATTCAAGATGATTAAACGCGTGGCCAGTTTACTGAGTTTGGCATGTCCAATCCATAAGCCCATGATTGCGCCAGCCACGGCCATGTTCTCGCCGAAATATAGCGAGCTTGTCCAGTTTGTTGTGGCGAGCCGAATGGCGGCAATGGCGGCGATGCCAATTAATAAGCCGGCGGAGGGCCAGTCCCAGTTGCCCCAAAGGGGTGCTGCGCTACGAGGGGAGGGGTTTTGCATGTGCTGAGTCTACAATGAAAGTTGAGCGCGAGTCAACATTCGTGAGGACTGGTCTGCGTGGATGTTGCTGAACATTCTTAAAGAGTGTTTCTTAAGGGCTTTTTTTATCACAAAGGACACAAAGAGCACAAAGGAAAACCTTTAAAAACTTTCGCGTAAGAACATCGGGACAATGTGTGGACTCCGTGTTCTTTATAACCCTGTGGGCTGTGGTTAATGCCCTTGCAAAAACGTTACGTTACAATTCGCTGACAGGCGAGATGCCTGAGAATGCCTCTGATATAATCTCAAGCCTAAAGACATTATTTACTAGGATTCTTAATGACACTCGAACGCGGCACTCTTTTACATAAACGCTATCGTATCGTAGACATCCTCGGCCAGGGCGGCATGGGTTCTGTCTATCGCGCCGTGGACGAAAATCTCGGCGTCGAAGTTGCGCTCAAAGAAAATCTTTTTACCACAGACGAATATGCGCGCCAGTTCCGCCTGGAGGCGGTGATTCTCGCGAACCTGCGCCATCCCAACCTGCCGCGCGTGTCGGACCATTTCGTCGTCGGCGATCAGGGTCAATATTTAGTGATGGACTACATCGAGGGCGAAGACCTGCGTCAACGCATGGAGCGCCTCGGCAATGTCAGCGAAGACGATGCGATTCTAATCGGCGCGGCCATGGGCGAGGCGCTCACTTATCTGCATTCGCGCAAGCCACCCATTTTGCACCGCGACTTAAAACCCGGCAATGTTAAAGTGACGCCGGATGGCCACGTCTTCCTCGTGGACTTTGGTCTGGCCAAAGTGGTGCAGGGCAGTCAGGCCACCACCACCGGCGCGCGCGCCATGACGCCGGGATATTCTCCACCTGAGCAATATGGAACTGCGCGCACCGACCCGCGCACCGACATCTATTCCCTCGGCGCCACATTGTATGCGGCCCTGAGCGGCATCATCCCCGAAGACGGCCTGGCGCGCGCCATGGACAATGCGCAGTTGACTCCCTTGCGCAAACGCAACCCAAAAATCTCGCGCAAGCTGGCCGCCGCCATTGAAAAAGCCATGTCTATTGACCCTGCCGAACGCTACCAAAGCGGCGAAGAATTTAAACGCGTCCTGCTCGCCTCCAAGTCTAAAACACAACGCCTCAGCGGCGAGTATATCGTCTCTCTGCCGCCCGAAACGGAAGGCGAAAACGGCATAGATCGCGCTGAACCCAAAGGCTCTGCGCCCATGCCGCCGACTGCGTCCACGGAGGACCAGCCCTTCCGTCCGCCCCTGCGACGCCGCAAAGGCGCACTCGCGCCCGCTTCTATCTTGTTGCTTCTTTTAATAGGACTCGTCTCCGCCTCGTGGTTTTTTGTCCCGGGCTTTCCCGCCTCGGTCGCGGACTTTGTGGCGGGCTTGCCCCTCGTCAGCGCGTCCACCGCGACGGCCACCTCCGCGATGGCCACCTCTGCGCCGGCCACGCAGGTTCCAGCAACGCTTGAATCGCAGACTGCGATTTTAGTGGCCAGCCCCACGTTCACGTCGCTTCCATTATTTACATTTACGCCCAGCCTCACTTCATTTCCCACCATCACCCTGACGCCGCTGGTCACGTTCACCCCGTCGCCCACCTTGCAGGGCGGCGGATTTGGCGAGTTCGCCTTCGCCTCCGACCGCATGGGGGGCATCCCGCAAATTTACCTCGCCCGCTGGGACGGAAGCAATCAGCGCGCCATCACTGCCATCGAAGGCGGCGCCTGCCAGCCATCCTGGTCGCCGGACGGGGGGCGCATCGTTTTCACCGCTCCGTGTTTGGGCAGTGACTCGAATCTCAAAAACGCCAGCCTGTACGTGATGAACGCCGACGGCTCAAACATCCAGCCGCTGACCACCGACCCGGGCGGAGACTTCGACCCGAGCTGGTCTCCGGACGGCACACGCATCGCCTTCGTCTCAGTGCGCGATGGACGTCCGCTCATATATATGTACGACCTCAACACCCAAAGCGTCACCCGCCTGATTGACCTTTCCAGCGATATGACTGAAGCGCGCCACCCGGCCTGGTCGCCCACCTCGAATCAATTGCTCTTCATGGCCAAGCGTTTTGAGGTCTACCAAATTTGGGTCATGTCAGATGCTGGCGAGGGACAAGCGCAAGTGACTCGCAGCGGGCAGGAATTCTGGGACCTGAACCCGGCCTGGTCGGCGGATGGAACCGTGATTCTTTTCAGCCAGCGCCGAGTCGGCGTGTCATCCAAACAATATTTGATGCGCATCCTCTACGAAGACCGCGGCACAGAATCCGCCACACGTCTCAACTTTGGACCCTTGCCCATCGAGAACATTTCTTTTTCACCCGACGGCTTCTGGCTCATCTTTGAGTGGGTGGCCGAAAACGGCAACCGCGACATCTTCATCATGACCGTGGACGGCGGCAGGCGCACCCAACTCACCAGCGACCCCGGCTCCGATTTCGACGCCGCCTGGCGGCCGATACAGTAAACAATCGCAAACGAAAAGGCTCAGAAAATATTTCCTGAGCCTTTTCGTTTTTTTACGCGCCACTTAACCAGCGCCATTTTAATAGTGACGCTCTAATTCAGACGCATAGTGAACCCCAACTTTATCGCGGTTTGTGTTGAGCCAATCTTTGAAAGCCAACTTGCCTTGCGCTGGATTTTTCGAAACGAGCAAATTCCCCATTAGTCCATCAACTTCTTCCGGTGTAAGTAACACGTCTCTGACAAACAAGCTGATGAACTGTGCTGTACGCAATGCCAGCCTCGGTGGCACCGAAATCAGCAGGCGCTCGGCCCCAATGGTCTTCCCAATAAGCCTTACAAACTCTTTGAATGAGTAGGAGTCTGGGCCAACCGCATCCAGAATGTAATTGTCGTTTTTATAGATTCCTTCAACGGCTAAATCGGCAAGGTCTTCAACATAGACCGGTTGTATTCCATAAGCTCCATCTCCGGGGATGAAAAAAACGGGCAGGCGCCGTAAAAGATAGGCAATATTGTTAATAAGGATATCCTCGTTGCCGACCAGGACTGTTGGGCGCAGGATGGTATACGATATACCCGACTCGATCACCGCCTTTTCATTTGCCGCCTTGCCCCAGTAATAGGGCAGGGGCGAGTCGGGCGATGGGTTTGCGATGCTGATGTGAACAATCCTTTTCACATCGGCCATCTTGGCCGCATTCACCAGCTTCCTTGTGTTCTCCACCGCCTGCGGCTGAGTATTTATCCCTTTGTCAAAGCGTACCCAGTAGGTATTGACCAGCACATCCACGCCTTGCAGTGATTGAGCCATATCTTTTTCATCAAAACTCAATGGATATGTTTTAACTTGCCCATTGAACGGGTCAGGGCGGTCCGGGTGATTGGTGAGCGTGATGACCTGTTCGTTTCGTGCTAATAGCCTTTCTGTTATGTATTTGCCTGAATAACTGAACGCACCCGTTACTGCGATTTTCATTTCGCCTCCATTAAAATTTGATTTTTTATTTCAAAACACCCAGAATTTTTGTGACATTTTGTAAGCCTAAACTCTCCAGTTTGATGACAGCACTCGTCACACTTTCAATGGCGTTGAAGAACTCCTGCAACGCCTTCACGCGCTCATATGTGAAGCTCCACTCATCAGTATTGATCCGGTTTTGCTCTAGGAGTTTCAACGTCTCTTTCACGGAGCGCACGGCTCGGTCAAACTCGCTGTTTTGTCGCTCTTTGAGCACCGACTTGATCGCCGCATAAAAATCCGACTCGGCGGTGTAATAGTCTTTACGGTCACCCAGTTTTGTTGAGCGGTGAACGAGTCCCATGCGCGACAGCATTCTAATTTCCGTGCTGATCGCACCCTTCGTCAGACCAGTCGCGCTTACGATTTCATCTAATGAAAGGGCAGTGGGGGAAAGGTACAAAACAGCGAAGATTGCGCCCACTCCCTTGGGGAAACCCCAAAAGCGGCTAATCTGGCTGAGTCCCTCGGTGAAATTGCTTTTTATCTTTTTCAATGATTCGGGCATTTTGCTCTCGTTATGTACGTTTAGTATTTACTAAATGAAATATACGATAACACCGGCTGGCTGTCAAGCTTTAAATAGACTCGCCTTTCCAGTATGCTTCAAATACCTCTTACACTCCTCTTATTGACGCGTCTTTCCCCAGCATGATATTATTATCGCAACACCTTAGCACTCTCGCTTCGAGAGTGCTTTCATATTGAAACATGCGGCGACTTCAATCGCCCACAAACCATGAACCTCACCGACCGCCAACAATCCGTTCTGCTCCTCGTTATCCGCGACTACATCGAGACCGCGCAACCCGTCGGCTCGAAGCACCTCGTCGAGCGCTACAAACTTGACCTCAGCCCGGCCACCGTGCGCAACGAACTTTCCGCGCTCACCGACATGGGCTACCTGCGCCAGCCGCACACCTCCGCCGGTCGCGTGCCCGCCGAGGAGGGCTATCGCCTCTTCGTCGCGCAGATGATGAATCAAGCCGAACTGCCCACGCCCGTGCAACACACCATCAGCCATCAATTTCACCAGGCCCGCCCCGACGTGGACCAGTGGATGACCCTCGCCGCATCCGTCCTCGCAGACCAATCGCAGGGCGTGTCCCTCGTCACCGCGCCGCACCCCGAAAAGTCGCGCTTCAAACACGTCGAATTAATTTCGACTCAAGGCCGCCAGGTGTTGATGGTCATGGTCATGGCCGGCGGCGAAATCTCGCAACAGATTCTGACATTGGCCGAACCCGTGACTCAAGAGCGACTCAGCCAAACCGCCTCGCATCTTTCCCCGCTCTTAGCGGGTCGCAGTCTCGACGAAATTTCCTCCACCCCGACCCCGTCCGACGCCCTCGAGCAAGACATCCTGACCCTGATCA
>VFKQ01000088.1 GCA_009885445.1 Anaerolineaceae bacterium
AGATTGGCAAACAAGTCGCGGCGTTCATGGAATAACTCCAGAAGCGCTTGTTTAATTAAGTCTTTTGTATGCTTATCTTCAAGTGATACAGTGGTCATGGGACACCTCTTGCAAAATTATAGCACTTTTTGACTGCCACCAATCCGCATGGACTCGCCCGCCCGCTCCCGTGGACGAGGTGAATAGACATCTTCTTCGGCTCCTCGGTCACAGGACCGAACTTGCGCAGGGACTGGATGAGGCGGTCATTATTCGCGGGCGATGGGGGACTTGTCTGTGAAGTGGGAGGTGAGAGTGAATTCAGCGGGGGAGGTGGGCATTGAGCTATTCCGCGAAGGAGGTGGATTTTTCCAACCACTTATTAATTTTGTCCAGCGCAATTTTCAAATTTTTCAACAAGTCGCCTTTCATCGGTGACTTGGAGACGCGCCCATGCTCATCGTGAAAATGATGCGGAGCCGAGGAAATGTTTGGGTAATGCGGCGCGTTGTCCCAGCGCAAAATGGGTCGATCGGAAAATAGTTGAAAAGAGTAGTCGAGGGAATCTGTTTGCGAATGAATCCAAACCTGGAATTGATAATCGTCCCCCCATTCGACAGCGTACTTTGAGTTCAACACTACCCGCTGGTGTTTCGTCAAATTCAACAACGCGGACATCCTTCACCAAAGGATGTCCGCGCAGGATTTCGAGCACACTCTCGGCGAGATTAGGCATGCTCCAATTCCTGGTATGCCTTTTCCCAATCCATTAGCATGCGTCGGGCAGACTTCCACGCCAGCCAGTCGTCTTCTTGCGCGGGCGTGGCGCGATTTTTTAGCCGAGAGGTGAACTTGTCAAAGTCGGTGTATTTAACTTCAAAGCGGCGGATGCGGCGGCGGTACTGACCGATCTTGCCGCGCACGGCAGTGCGCGCCAGTTCCCACAGCGCGTCTTCCACGCTGGCATATTTTTGGCTTGTCACCATTGAGCCAGCGACGGTATTTAGAATGTTAGCGGGTGTTGCGGCCATAAGTTACCTCGTTTCTCGTTGACAAAAATTATAGCACTTTTCGTCTGCCCGAACTTGCGCAGGGACTTGATGAGGCGGTCATTATTCGCGGGCGATGGGGGACTTGTCTGTGAAGTGGGAGGTGAGGGGAATTCAGTTGGAGGGGTGGACATGGGGATTATCCGTAAAATTTTTCGTATGCCTTGTGCCCACCAACCCAAAACCATGTGACGGTGTCATTATCCAAATTCCCCACTGCGCGGTATCCGCGCGAAATGCGTACTGACCAGATGTTTCCCTGCTGATTAATGCATTTGAAATGCAGGGACGGGTGAAAAGGATTCTCGGCCCAAAGGCTGAATGCCTTGCGCGCCTGTTTTCTCTGGGACTCGTCCAACCGTTCGTAATTCTCCCAAAATGCCGGAACGGTTTCAGATTTCATAGCCGATTGAAATCCATCGGCTCAGACTTTCCTTCCGCAACCCGCCTGCGGGCTTCTTGCGCAGTTTCATAAAGTTTATTTTGCGTCTTCGCAAAGGATTCATCCCACGCGGCTTCGTCTTCCATGTCCGCCAGCCACTCGCGCAGATGCTCCACGACCTGGGACTGTGTCTGCTCAGGCAAAGTTTCCATCATTTTTACCAGGGTCGTAATTGAAGGAGATACCATCATTCACCTCTTTTCTCGTTGATAAAAATTATAGCACTTTTTGACTTGCGCCTTCTCCCGCATGGACACGCCCGCCCGCTCCCGTGGACAAGGTGAATGGAGGTCTTCTTCGGCTCCTCGGCCACGGGGCCGAACTTGCGCAGGGACTTTCATCAAGCGCTCATCATTCGCGGACGATGGGGGACTTGTCCGTGAAGTGGGAGGCGGATCAACCTTTATATTCTTCCCAAACCCCACGAGGCCCGTCAAAAACGATGGACATGTTTTTCAAAATATTCCGCCCCAGAATTCCCATCGGCTGGTCGAGCAACAAGAATTCCCCCGTGAACTTCCGCTCGAGAAAAAACAACTCCAACTTGACGGTATTTGTAACGGTGATTTTGCCGTCAAAACCCTGGAGTTCAAACATTGGATTTTCTTCCAACTCGAGTCCCAATTGCTCCACTGATTCATGCGGCAACAAAGTGGCATCTGCGCCCGTATCAATAAGCATGGGAATTTCTGATAACAAAGCGCCAGTTGCTGGATTTCGGAGGGTCACATAAGCAACTGGCGCGGGCGGGTCAAAGTTGACGGAATCATATTCAGCCATTGGGTTTCTCCCGGCTGACCTGCATCTTGAAATGGGAGGCTTGCTCGCGGTGCGCCAAACGTGGAGTCAGTAAGCGCACGACTTTTTTGCCTTCGGTCTCCGAGTCGGTGACAACCACGTAGACTTTCGCGTTTTCCGGCAATCTCACCGCGGATTTCAAACGGATTTTTCCTTTTTCAACGACACCTTCATAAGTTGCGATTGTCATGGGACACCTCTTCCAAAATTATAGCACTTTTTGACTTGCGCCTTCTCCCGCATGGACACGCCCGCCCGCTCCCGTGGACAAGGTGAATGCAGGTCTTCTTCGGCTCCTCGGTCACTGAGCCGAATTTAGAACTTGAAAAGTACAAAGTGATTTACGGAAAATGGTGGTAAATATCTTTGCGATCTAGGAAACAGACAAAGATCACTTGCCCCTCTGTAACTTCGACCCCGATTCTGTACTCGCCAACCCTGATTCGATAAAACGTATCGAAGCCTTTCAATTTCTTCAAATTTGTCACCTCGGCCAGCGAAGCCGCAGATCCCACCTGCGCAATGACTTTTTGCACCTGCTTTAGCAAGCGCCCGTCTTTTATCTTTTTCAAGTCGCGGCCAAAGCTCTTTTCGAAAAGGGTTTTCATTGGTTACCCCGCGAGGATGGCGTCAATCTCTTCCTTGTTGATAAAGTCGTTCTTGCGACCTTCGCGAATAGCGTTTGCAAGGCCGATGTCTTCAATCGCTTCGGCTACAATCGCGGAGAAAATGTCCTGCCGCTCTTCAAATAGTTCGGCGAGGGCTTCTTTGAGCAAGATCTTGAATTGTTTTTCGTCTAAAGTCACATTAGTCATGAGACACCTCTTCCAAAATTATAGCACTTTTTGACTGCCGCCCTCCCCGTGGACACCCCCCGCCCGCCCGTGGACAAGGTGAATGGAGGTCTTCCTCGGCCCCTCGGCCAGGGGACCGGTCTTGCGCAGGGACTTTCATTAGGCGGTCATCATTCGCGGATGGCGGGTGACTACTTGTCCATGAAGTGGGAGGCGATTGGCAATAATCAGAGTCTACACCCCCAACCACTTCGCCGCTTCTTTTGGCAACCCCGCCAGCGGACCCTGCTTCACAGTACACTGCGGTAATGAATTCAGGAACAGCCGACCGTATTGCTTGGTCATCACGCGCTTGTCCAATATGACGACCACGCCGCGGTCGCTGGCACTGCGGATCAATCGTCCGAAGCCCTGGCGGAATTTGAGAATCGACTCGGGCAGGTAATATTCGTTGAAGGGGTCTTCGTAGGTCTCGGAGCGCGCCGCGATGAGCGGGTCAGACGGCACGTCGAAGGGCAGTTTGGTGATGACCACCACCGACAGCGACTCGCCCGGTACGTCCACGCCTTCCCAAAAAGATTTTGTCCCCAGCAACACTGCGCGCTCGGTGGCCTTGAACGACTCGAGCAAAGTATTCGCCGACGCGCCTTCGCCTTGTTCGAGCACGAAAATATTTTCGCGCGCCAGCGGACCGGTGATGGCCTGCGCGACGCGCTTCAATGCCGCGTAGGACGTGAACAGCACCAACATTCGTCCGCCCGTGGCGATGGCGGTGCTGGCGATGGCGCGGTTCAGCGACTGTTCGTAGTTGGGCTGATTGGGCTCGGGCATGTCACTGCCAATATAAAGAAGCGTGGAACTTTCATAGTCAAACGGACTGCCCAGCGCGAGTTCGTCCGCCATCTCTGCGCCGAGGCGGTTGCGCAGATAATTAAATTCGCCGTGCGTCGTCAATGTGGCCGAGGCGAGAATCGCGGCGGTCTTTTGATTCCAAATGTGCTCGGTGATCAGAGTCCCCACGTGCAGGGGCGCGGCGTTCAGCGAGAGACGGTCGTCTTTCGGTTTGACCTCGATCCAGTAAACCGTGGCCGCCGAAGGGTCCAGCACGAGGCCGGTGAGATTATTGTGCGCTTCGGTCATGCGCCGTAACACGTTACTTAGGTCGCCCATCGGCGCTTCGAGTTCGTCGTGTCCCTCGGCCAGCAATTCGCCTGCGCCTTTGTATAA
Organism: Anaerolineaceae bacterium; assembly: GCA_009885445.1. Classification (GTDB taxonomy): domain Bacteria; phylum Chloroflexota; class Anaerolineae; order Anaerolineales; family Villigracilaceae; genus Denitrolinea. Next base: position 4,290 of record VFKQ01000088.1, read on the forward strand.
CTCTTCCATCGATTTGAGTCCGAGTCGCATCGTCTCGCTCATCTGGCCCCACATCATTTCTACTTCTTCCCATTTGTTTAATTTGCGCGTGGCCGGCAGAATGCGCGACTGCCACGCATAGTTTGATGCGGGTTGACCTTCGCGTTGCATCGCCGCGAATTCGCCGAGCAAATTAAAAAATTCGCGATTAAGTTGTTCGAGCCGAAAAGACTGACTGGTGATGCGCTCCACTTTTTGACCAAGCGCCGCGCGATCAGACGGGCGCAATCCCGCGCCGACGGCGGCCAGCACACGGCCCAACACGCCCGACGATGCGTTGCCGATTTCTTTCATCATGCGCGACAGATCGAACTGAGTCAATTTAAATGAAAGCGCACTCGTCGTCGCAGACTCCAAGTGATGCGCTTCGTCCACAATTAAATAATCATATTCGGGCAACACTTTGCTTCCGGTGGCCACATCCGCCAACAGCAAAGCGTGATTGACAATTAACAAGTGCGCGTTTTGCGCGGCAATCTTCGCGCGATGAAATGCGCAGGCGCCCGCCATCCGCGCGACGCAGGTCTCGGTCGTGCAGGCGTCGTCCTCCGCCGAAAGTTTCATCCACGCGTCGCGCTCGGTGGGGCCGGTTAAATTTAATTCGTTGCGGTCGCCGCTTTGATTTTCGAGTCCCCACACAATCACTTTCGAAAGCACACGCAACTCGTCGGCGGTGCTCGGCCCATATTGGCGCATGTGCCCCAAACGGCGCGGACATAAATAATTTGAGCGGCCCTTCAAGACTGCCGCGCGCACGTCCAGACTCAACGCTTCGCGCAATGCGGGAATATCTTTTTTAATTAACTGGTCTTGCAAATTTATTGTGTTGGTTGAGACCACCACGCGCGTATTATTCAACGTCGCAAAATATGCGGCCGGCACCAGATACGCAAATGACTTTCCCACGCCCGTCCCTGCTTCGATGAGCATGTGTCGTCCATGCGAAAGCGCCGCCGTCACCGAACGCAACATGGCCACCTGCTCGGGGCGGTGTTCGTAACTTTCAAAATATTCCGCGAACGGTCCGCCATATTCGAGGACGGAAGCGATTTCCTCCTCGTCCAGCGGACTCGGCTCCTCAGCCTTTTTCAACGCTGGAAATTTTTCCTGCTCGTTCGAGTCCAAAGCCTTGGCGGGTTTTCCGCGCACGATCTTTGGCGCCACGCCCTCGCGACTCTTGGCGCGCAAGACCTGCTCGAAGAAAAATCCCGCGTCCCAATCAATCGGTTCGCCGTGCTTGACAATTTCCTGCACCACCTCCAGCGGAAGTGCTTGCGCGAGTTCAAATAATCTTTCATAAACGGCGTGAGTGACTTTCGCGTCGTCCAATGCGCGGTGCGTGGCAGGGAGCAAAATTCCCAACTGCTGGCCGAGCGCCCCCAAGTTGTAGCGACTCGCCGACGGCATCAGCACCGACGCCAGCGGATAAGTGTCGATCACGCGATTTAGATGAAGGACGCCCGCTTTTTGAAGGAAGCTCAAATCGAAACGGACGTTGTGTCCGATGACAGCCGAGTCGCCCACGAAGGCTTCGAGTTCGTGCGCGATGGCTTTTATCGTCGGCGCCTGACGCACCATCGAATCGTCAATGCCGGTCAATCCGGTGATGAATTCAGGGATGTGCTTATTCGGGTTAACCAACGTGGAAAATTCCGCCTCCACACGTTTGCCGTTAAAGCGCACGGCGCCAATCTCAATGATGGCGTCGCGGTTTTCGTCGAGACCAGTCGTTTCAATGTCGATGGCAACAATTGAGTTCATAGAACAAGTGTATCATAGGTAATCGCGCGCAGAAACGTGCGCGGGGAATCCTGCTTCATCGGATTCAAAAGAAAAATTGAAAGAAGTATTTTCTTGCCACAAAAATCATACTGACATATACTTCGGGCAAGTTCGAATGAATCGACGAAAGAGGACTTCATAAAAAAGTTCGACGGCGCCACAATCGGTCGCGCTACACAAGCCGTGGTGGTTCGTGGTACAGTGGACGCGAAGGTCTAGTCATCGTATCGGTTTAACCAGATGCTCAACAACTCGATGTGAACCTACAGAAGTCATAGGATAATCATGCATAATATCGAATCCTTTTATCTATCCGATCCTGGCAAACAACGGGGTAACAACGAGGATGCCGCGGGAAACTTTGAGCCAATAGATGCGCTCGAGTTAGAGCAAAGTGGGCGGCTGTATGTAATTGCGGATGGGCTGGGAGGGCATCAAATGGGCGAGAAGGCCAGCGCTTATGCTGTTCAGACCTTGCTTAAGACTTATTACAAAACGCCGGAAGTTCCGCCGGAGCGGCGCTTGCGCGAGAATATCCAACGTATCCATCAGGATATATTTAGCGATGCGCAAAAGAGTTTGGCGGCCGGGGAGAAGATGGCTACGACCATTGTGGCCGCGGTGGTGCGCGAAGATTTTCTGCAGGTTGCTCATGTGGGCGATAGCCGCGCCTACCTTATTCGAGATGGGCAGGCGCAACAACTTACAGCCGATCACAGTTACGTGGGAGACCTGTTGCGCTCCGGCACGCTCAGCGAAGAGCAGGCCATGAAATCTCCGTATCGTAATCGGTTGACGCGCAGTGTGGGCGGCAACGAAGCCATTCCGGAGGTGGACGTCAGTTCGCGTATTCCACTGCGTGGCGGCGATATCATCTTGTTATGCACAGACGGCCTGACCCAATACATCACCCCACAAGACCTGCTCAGAATCACCGCAAATAAAAGCGCCCGCGAGATCGCAGAGCAATTGATTCAATTTGCGAATTCGCAGGGCGGCTCCGATAACGTCACCGCTTCGGTAATCATATACGGAACGAAATCCCCGTTGGTGGTTCCCGTGACGCCGCCGCACAAGACATTCTGGCCTATGGCGGTTATTGTGGCCCTGTTGTTAATCACGTTGCTCGCTGTACTGAGCTGGTTTCGAAATCGGGTTCTCCCCCCGCTTCCCACCGCCACAGCGACGCTCGTTACGTCGACATCCGTCCCGCTAGCCTCGTCTACACCGACGGCACCCCCGACATCCACGTTCATGTCAACTTCAACCTCGACGCCCACGCCAACTTCGACCTCCACGCTCACGCCGACCCCGTTCCCAACAGCGACGCGTACCGCACAAGATGAGATTCCAAATGTGCTGACGAAAATCGGACCCATCCCATCCAGCATTCCACCTTTCCCGTAAAGTTCTCCTGCCTGCCAGCTGACTTCTCCAAACGGATCACTGCGCGCAAAACGACCGGCAATTTTTACGAGACACGGATATCCAAATTCAAAATTAGCTATTCCTGATAGTGTGCACGCAAACCATGTCAGAGACTCGACGTAAAGACTTCGGAAATCTCCCTGGATACGCCTAAAACGGAGAACCCTCTTAAAGATTTCCGAAGTCTGAATCGGGGCGACAAGCTTTGTGTGCACACTCCTGATATCCTCGAGAAACTTCGCGAGGGAATATCGTTTATACTTTCCAGGATACTTAACCTATTTTCATCGGAGTTACTCATATGACCATCCTGCTTATTTCCATCCCTGACCAATCTCCGCGCGAAGTAACGCTTGAACATGGATCGTATCACATTGGTCGCGGCGCAGAAAATGAGATCGTGCTCGAAAGTAAGCTCGTCTCGCGTGTGCATGGCTTGTTCGAACTGCGCGGCGCGGAATGGGTCTACACTGACCTCAAAAGTAGCAACCATTCCTTTGTGAATGGAAAAGAGATTAATGAGGCGATTCTGCGCGATGGAATGCAATTGCAGTTGGGCAAGGATCCGCACCTTGCGGTGATGATCGCCATTCGGTTAGACGCGCACGTTACAAGCCCGGACAACAACGCCACCATGGTAAACGCCACCAGGATAGATGCCACCATGGAGAACGCGGTCCGGGCGAATTCAACCATCGTGATGGAGAGAGGCGGGAGCGCTGGCCGAGCGGCAGAAACGCTTGATTTTCAAACTGTGCCCGAATTCATTGTCCGCGATATAGATGGAGTCACACAAAAATACACCCTGTCGAAACCGAGCATGCGCCTGGGCCGCGCCGTTGATAACGATATTGCGGTCAATAGCCGCCTGGTTTCAAAGAATCATTTGCAGATTGAAACAAAGTCGCGCAAAGTGACAATCACCGACTTGAACAGCACCAACGGCACGCATGTCAATGGCAATCGCATCGAGCCCAATCAAAGCGTCATGTTAAAACCAGGCGATGTCATGCGCATCGGTGACCTGACCGGAAATTCGATTCAGATTACTTATGGAAGCGGCATTGAAGGAGACGCGCGCCGAGAATCTGTAGACACACTTGACCTCTCCAAGCTTGCCACCCAGCCCAGCATGATCGTCGGACGCGATGATTCGTGTGACCTGACCATGGCGCACCCGGGTGTTTCGAAACATCATGCCATGATCACGCGCGAGAGCGGGCAGATTTCGATTAAAGATTTGGGTAGCACCAACGGCACCTTTGTCAACGGCGCGCGCATCACGCAGGTTGTTCTGAATAATGGCGATGAGATTCGTATCGGCCCCTTCCATTTGGTCTACGACGGCGCCCGCCAAAACCTGGGCGGGTCGCGAAAACTTGGGCATCGGCTCGACGCGATTCATCTTGTCAAACAAGTCAAAGGCGGATTTACCATCCTTAAGGATGTGTCATTGTCGATTCAACCCACTGAATTTGTCGCCTTTGTGGGCGGCAGTGGCGCCGGCAAGAGCACCTTAATGAAAGCGTTCAATGGGTATGAACCCGCTACGAAAGGTCAACTGCTGATTGACGGGGAGGAACTCTACAGCCGTCTGGATATGTATCGCACCGAGATGGGCTATGTGCCGCAGGACGATATCATCCATCGTGAGTTGCCCGTGCGTTTGGCGTTATGGTATGCCGCCAAACTGCGTCTGCCGGATGCCAGCAACGAAGAGATCAATAAGGCCATTGATGATGCTCTCAAAGCAGTCGAAATGACCGAACACCAAACCAAGCGTGTCAAGGACCTCAGCGGAGGTCAGCGTAAGAGGGTTTCCATTGCCGCCGAATTGCTGGCTCAACCCTCCCTGTTTTATCTCGATGAACCGACCTCGGGCCTGGACCCGGGTTTGGAAAAGAAAATGATGTACGACCTGAAGCGTCTCGCCGATCAGGGCCGCACAATTCTCCTGGTGACGCATGCCACGGCCAATATCGAGCAATGCGATTACGTGGCCTTCATGGCCAAGGGACAGTTGGCCTATTACGGCCCCCCGAAGGAAGCCATTAAATTCTTTGAGGCTGAGGATTTTTCTGATATTTATCAGAAACTCTCCTTTGAAATTGATCCCGCAAAGGGCGTCCCCGCCCCGCCCGAATTGCTAGCCGAGTATCAGCAGTCCGAAAGTTCGAGTAAGGGCGGCAGAGTGTCTGCCGGTGTTTTGTGGTCCGAAAAATTCCACAAGTCGCCTCTCTATCAAAAATATGTCGCGAGTCGACAGGCCAGCATCAGCGACAGCCGCAAGCGTGGCAGTGGCGGCGGCGCGGCCGCGCTTAGACCTGCGCGCGCCTCGTTCATCAAGCAGACTTATTACCTGGCCCGCCGTCACTTCGATCTGATTCGGCACGACGTCCGCACTTTGATTATTTTACTGGCCATGTTGCCGATGATCGGCGTGTTGTTTGGTGCAGTGAGTGGACACGCTTGGTTGACCGGTAAAGAATGGGAGACCAGGTCTGGGACGATCATCACCGGTACCTTCAAAGAAATCAAAGACGCGATGAAGGCCGATTTAAAGGGCCAGCCAAAAGATGCGAGCAATACCTTTACGCCTTATCAAGACGCATCGACATTAGTGATGATGCTTGCGCTGGCACTGACTCAGGGAGGCACCTTTGCCGCTTCATATGAGATAGTCAAGGAGCGCGCCATCTTCCGTCGCGAGCGGGCCGTGAACCTGAGCGTGTGGTCCTATGTACTTTCCAAGGTAGTGGTCTTGGGCCTGTTTGCGCTGATTCAAGTGGGAGGTACACTGCTGATGCTCAGCTTCTTTGTGGACCTCAACGTAACGGGAATCGTCTTCACAGACTTTAGCATCCTCGAAATCTTCATCTCGCTTTACATGGCTGTTTTGGCGAGCGTTGGACTTGGATTGTTTATCTCGGCTCTGGTGCCCAGCACGGATGTGGTGCTCTACGTGATTCTGGCGCAACTCTTCCTGCAGATCGTACTTACGGGAACCTTATTCCCGCTCGACAGCAATCCCGCTTCGTACGCTGTCCCCGGCTACTGGGCCACGGATGCCCTCTCGTCCATCGTTGACCTGCCTCGACTGGATAAAGAGGGATATAGCTGCCAGGTGGCGGAGGGCCAGAATCCTACGACGGGCGCAATAGAACTTCAGACATTCTGCGATTCCGCCGAGAGCAAGGCAAACAGCCTGAAAAGCTACGCACACACAGCCGAGCATATGATCTTCTCGTGGTTTGCGATGGGAGCGCAAATGCTGTTCTTCGTCTTACTGACGGTCATTGTGCAAGCGCGCAAGAAACCCGAAAGGGACTGAGGTATATAAACAAAAAAACTTCCGAAGTCTCCGCGACTTCGGAAGTTTTTTTTTCAACAGCTATCAGACAGCTATGTATTTTCCAAGGACAGGATGTTTAGAAGAATAGCCAAGCCCAGAAGATTGACTCCCCATAACATCGCCGAAGGTTGGCTGGGAATATTAATCTGCATCCAGCGGTGACCGACCATCCAATATGCAGACAATGTGACCATGCAAAGCGCGGCCCCCATCACGCGACTTAAAGGAAGATGCGCCAGACGAAACTGGCGAACGCCGGAATGTATCCTTATGAAAAATTGGGCGAACAGAATCAGAGTGATTCCCAACAGCGAAAACGATAATGTTTGAAACGCGCGCCGCCCCATGAGCACGGCACGCGCAATATGAGCTTCATCCCGCCCCAGCCAATCAGTCCAGGCGCTGAGCGCGTGGGCAAAGACTTCCTGTCCCACTGAACTGTTGTCCATAATGACGATAGCATCGCCAGTGGAGGGAAAGGCCGCAAACTCGCACGCCCAACCCAGGTCGCCGCCGGATTGTGAAAGCAGGCTCTCGCCATTGGGCCGCGAATCAACATAATAGCCAAACCCATAGGCATTTGCATACACCCAACCGTGATAGCCCGAGATCGAAACGGCGCGAGACGTCATCAAATGCACCGAATCTGCGGAGATGACTCCTCGACCCACCGGCCCGCTGTCCGCGCGGACGAGGGCCGAAGCGACGAAGAGCGCCAGGTCCGTTGTGGTCGTGTAGAGACCCGCAGGAGCCAGTTCGGTAAAAGCATAATCGGGGAGAGGTTTTCTATAAACGTCATAGGGAATGGCGCTGCGCGCAATTAGTTCGGGCGTGCGCGAAAAACTGCTGTCGGTCATGCTCAACGGCCACAACACTTCGCGCTGCATGTATTCCGCAAAAGATTCGCCGCTGACCTCTTCGATGATCAGTTGCAACAAAACATAGTTGGCATCGGAATACTTAAAGGCTTGACCGGGCGGCGTAATCAGGCGCAGCGGACCGCTGTTCCGTGTGCCCGGAAAATCCTTCATCCTGCCAACGAGCGCAGGCGGACCGTTGGTCAGCGACTCCTCCAAAGAGGGGAGTGGCTGGTCGGGAGGATAGCCCGGATAATCAGCGCCAGCGAGACCGGATGTATGGCTCAACAGATGACGGATGGTAACTTTATTTGAATCGAAGTTTGAAGGAGGGAAATGCCAGCGTCGCAAATAGGTCTCTGCCGCGGCGTCTAGATTCAGCTTGCCATCTTCCACAAGTTTCATCACGCCCCAGGCTGTGACGGTTTTGGAAATCGAAGAGGCCTGAAAAACGGTTCGCGCGGTGACCGGTTCGCGCGTCTCGGCATTTGCAAAGCCATAGCCTTTTACCCAAACCACCTGGCCGCGCTGAATCAGCGCAATCGAAACGCCGGGTACGCGGGATTCTCGGAGCGCGCGCGGAATTAGAATATCCAGTTCGCGCGTGAACGCGGAGAGGTCTCCCGCAGGCTCGACCACGCGGATGGGAATCAAGATGTAGAAAAGTGCGAGGGAAAGATAAATAAAGGAAAGGGAAAAAATTAAAGGCTTGCGAAACATGGCGCTCCTGCGTTTCTAAAATATTGTAACCCAGCAGGTTGGGGCGTTTCAGTTCAGTTTGAAAGAAGGATGCCTCTTTCATTGTATAATTTTATCTACATCGCCCTTGGCGAACGCGGCATGGCGACTGTATACAAAACATCGGCGAATGAATTCGCCTCAACCTCCGCAAAGTCCACCTTCGTGGACTCGTGTATAGCCGACGAAGGCGATGTGCTGAGCCTGTCGAGGTATCGGCTTCGCAAATATAGCGGCGACTTCTAGTCGCCCCTTATTGGGAGCAACACATGACAAACCTCATCGGCCAATCCCTCGGACGTTATCACATCCTCGAACAACTCGGCGAGGGTGTACCCTCCTCGCAATGACGAAATAAAAAAGGACCGTAATGCGCAAATGGATTTTCTGGTTATTGTTTCTGGGGTTTATCTGGCTAATACTGTCAAATTTTTCTGAAATCAAAACACTGGCGACCACCCTCGCCAGTGGCGAATTGCGCTGGGTGATCGCGGCGGGCGCAGTGATGGTCGTCTACTACCTCGTTTATGCAGTTTCTTTTCAAGTGGCTTACGATGCTGTGGGAATAAAAAGAAACCTGCGTGAATTACTCCCAGTCATCTTTGGCATGTTGTTTGTCAACCTCGTCACGCCTACGGGCGGGTCGGCGGGCGTGGTGCTCTTCGTCGACGACGCCGCGCGGCGCGGCCATTCCGCCGCGCGCACAATGTCTGGCACAATTTTGCAACTGCTCGCAGACTTCGGTTCCCTTTCACTGCTCATGATCGCCAGCCTCATCTATATGTCTCGCCTCGGCAGTTTGTCCGCGTATCAAGTAGTGGGCGCAGGCATCCAGCTTACGTTGGCTCTGATTCTCAGCGCTTCGCTGATGTTGGGCTTATGGTGGCCGGCGCTTTTATTGCGTTTACTGCGCGGGATACAAAGCCTCGCAGATGGATTCGCGCGCCTAATGCGCAAGCCCAATTTTCTGGCGCAGGGCTGGGCCGAACAAAACGCAGAAGAACTGACCGACGCATCACGCTCCATCGCGAGTCACCCCGCGCATCTCGTGCGCGTTTTCCTGTCCATGCTGGTCGCAGACCTGTTGGCGATGGTTGCGTTGTATTTGCTTTTTGTGGCTTTTCACACGCCGGTGTCGCTCGGCGCGGTGGCGGTGGGTTACGTCGTCGGAATTTTGTTTTGGATGATTCCGCTTACGCCGCAAGGAGTCGGAATTGTCGAAAGCGCCATGACCCTCACATTCATTTCGTTCGGCATCGATGGAATCACAGCCACAGCAGTCACCCTTGCATTTCGCGGACTCATCTTCTGGCTACCGATGCTGTTGGGATTCATCCTCCTGCGCAAAGTAAAAACCTTCGAAGACGTGACGCGTCGATCCGCGCCCGGGCCGGGTGAGGCCACCGAGGAGCAGCGTCAGCGGGCACGCGGAATCGTCCACGCGCACGGACGCACTTCGCAGGCGCATCTCGCGTTGCTGGACGACAAAATTTATTTTTTCACTGACGGCGGTTCGCTCGTGCCGTACACAGTTTGCGGTCGTACCGCCGTCACTTTGGGCGACCCGATTGGGCCGCGGGAAGATGCGCAGTCCGCCATCGAGGGCTTCCTCGATTTTTGTCGCAAAAATAATTGGCAGGTCGTATTCTGCATGGTCGAGTCCGATTTTCTTGACTCTTATAAAAAGGCAGGTTACACCAGCATGTGCCTGGGCCAGGAGGGCATCGTCGATCTGGATTCATTTACCTTAAATGGAAATGCGCACAAGACCCTGCGCAAACGCTTCAACCGCCTGACCCATGAAGGTTACCGTGTTGTCGTCTGCGAGCCGCCCATCAGCGAGGCCATGTTACATGAACTGCGCAAAATCAGTGACGAGTGGCTGGCAAAGAACGGCGGTGTCGAAAAACGTTTCTTTCTGGCCCGCTTCGATGAAGACTATGTGCGCGGGGAACACGTGGCCCTGGTGTACACTCCCTCAGGCGAGATCAGCGCCTTTGCGAATCTCGCGCCAGAATATCAAAGTCATGGGTTGAGCATTGACCTGATGCGTCACAGACAAAAATTTGAATCGGGAACCATGGACTTTCTGTTTGTATCACTTTTGTTTTGGGGGCGTGAACATGGCTACAAATCTTTCAACCTCGGGTTGAGTCCGCTGTTTGGAATCGGCACGCAAGCGCACCCTTCGTTGATGGAGCGTATCCTGCACTTCATCTACGAACACGGCACTTTTTATAATTTCAAAGGTTTGAATGGCTTCAAGGTTAAGTTCCGTCCATCCTGGAGGCCGCTGTACATGGTCTTCCCGGGATATGCCAGCCTGCCGACGGCCGGGCTGGCCGTGGCGAAAGCCAACGCCGCGGAGGGCGAGACCTTGTGGAGCTACTTTAAGAGTCCCGTCAGGGCTAACCCGCTTGAAGGGCCGAACGAAGCGCCTCCGTCGGCGCTCGAAGCCCTCGAGGATTGACTCCAAAAGAAAATCAACGAATCAATTGCCAACCACTTTGGAAAATAACCCTTCAACAAACCAGAGTGTGAGTATAATGAGATAAATCTGTTGCATTGAGATTGCCGCAATTGAGTTAGATACTCACCTTAAGCAAAATGATCCGACTTCGCAAGCGTAACGCGACATTTATGTCGCTCGTGAACAAGAAGCGTTTGAACGGCGAGACTATGTGCTAGAAGCCCCGATTTATTTTAGGAAAAAGTTTTTTGGGCTTTCACGAAAGCCTTCACCATCTTGAAAGGAAAACTAAACATGGCAGACATTATCGGACAATCCCTCGGACGTTATCACATTCTTGAGCAACTCGGCGAGGGCGGCATGGCCACCGTGTATAAAGCATACGACACGCGCCTGGAGCGTAACGTGGCGATCAAGATCATTCGCCGCGGCGCGTTTCCGCCGGACCAGCTGGACCACATGCTCAAACGTTTCGAGCGCGAAGCCAAGTCGCTGGCGAAACTCTCGAACCCCAACATCGTTAAGGTGCTGGACTTTGGCGACCATGAGGGGGCCCCGTATCTTGTCATGGAATATTTGCCGGGTTTTACACTTCGACAACAAATGGGCAAACCGATGCTGTGGCAGGACTCGGTGCGCATGTTGCTTCCCATCGCGGAGGCGCTGGAATACGCGCACGAGCACAACATCATCCATCGCGATATCAAGCCGGCCAATATTCTATTAACCGAAAAGGGCCAGCCGATGCTCAGCGATTTTGGCATCGCCAAGATTCTGGAAAGCAATGACGTCGCCACTCTCACCGGCACCGGCGTGGGTGTGGGCACACCCGAATACATGGCCCCTGAACAATGGACGGGACAAAGCACTGCGCAATCTGACATTTATTCGTTGGGCGTCGTATTTTATGAAATGATCAGCGGACGCAAGCCATACATGGCTGAGACCCCGGTCGCCATTCTACTTAAGCAGGCCAACGAGCCGTTGCCGCGGCTAAATCAATTTGTCTCCGATTTACCAGACGCCGTGGAAAATATCTTATTAAAGGCGCTGGCGAAGAATCCCGAGGATCGTTATGAAAATATGGCTGGCTTTGTCCAGGCTTTGCACGGACTGCATGTGAGCGGAGCGTCCAGCGCAGCGTCCACCCTACAAACGAGCCCTGATGGGCCAACACTTATCCCGACACTTATCCCGACAAGTATCACTGAAGCGCCGCAAGAAAATGCGACAGTCGACGTTTCAGGCAGCACCGCGCCTCCGATTCCAGCCCCGATTCCGGCCTCAATTCCGCGCAACGAAAAGCAGGCCGCAAAGCCATCTGGAAAATTAATTGGTTATGGAATTGCTGGTCTCGCAGTGATTCTGCTCATAGCATGTCTTGGGATAATCCTGGTGAACAAACCGGCCAAACCTGTAGTTGTGGCTCCCAGCCATGCTCCAACCAACACTTCTCTCCCAGATTCCACTGCAATCCCTTCTGTGGTGTTTACCGCTGTTGTTCCCACGAACACGACTGCTCCAACAATTGCCCCTTCTGCACCCATCACGCCCATCCCCTTTGTACTATCACAATGGAGGGGAGCATTTCGCTATTTTGGGTCACTAAACCCGGTTAACTTCATCGTTGAAGAAATAAATGGTTCATCATTTACGGGCGCCATGTACTGGCAATTTACACAATGCAGAGTGACCGAGAGAGTAGAAGGAGATATCATTTACGATATCACCACCGCCACTGAACAAAATCGGTGGGCGCTTCACCCGGATTTTATAAGCGGTGACAAAAGCGGCATCTGGCTTCGCTGGACGCAAAACGAAAGCATAGGCGGCACCAAATGTTATCTTACTATTTCGGGCGACTGGTGGTATGGTCACATTAATAGCGAGGGACATCTGGTCGGGATACATTTTACCAACGCCACGAACACCGAGCCTGATACTGGCGCCACTTTCGATTTCACTTTGGTGCAGTAGTCAATTGAAACAATTCTTATCGAATATGTAATGCCGTGCTTAAGGTGTAAAAAAAACAGCCAGACCGTTAAACGGCCTGGCTGTTTTTTTGTCAGTCACCTGATCAAGGCAAATCCACGCAGTTTCCCGTATTGAGCTGGACAGTGTGATTGGGGTTTGCCACCAGCGCGCACAACTGTGTTGCGCTCGATGGACGGTTCGCGATGCCGTATTGCGTGAACGGTGGGTTTCCATAACTGCCCCAAGTCAGCTTCCACGGCCCGCCTCCGGGGGAGCCTGCCTGCTCTGGCGTCACGGTGTTAAAAAAGATGTGCACGTGCAGGCCATCGGTAAAATTATGAACCTCATAATCCACGATGTAGAGATTGCCCTCGACTCTGATGGCCAGGATGACAACATAGGGGCCTGAAGGGGTCGGCGTCAGAGGGATTGCCGTTTCGGTGGGAACTTCCGTCGCGGGGATTTCGGTCGCGGCCAGGGCGGACTGCGCGGTTGGGGTGAAGGCAGCCGCTTCGGGCGCGGTCGGAATCGCGCTGGGGGCGGGCGAGGCGCCGAAGAGCGTATTCGCCACGAAAAGCCCTGCGCCAACCACGCAAATTAATCCAATCACTGCCGCCGCCGCGATAATCGGCAGGCTAATTCCAGTTTTGGGTTTTGAAGGGGAAGAAGAATGACTCGAAGTTGGAGCTTGCCTCTTTACAACAAATGTCTCGTCGCCGGGTTTCTCAACCGTTGTTGCGTCTGCCCGATTAATCATCGGCCCATCTTCCAGCACGGTTGCATTCGATAAAGCCGGATTAGCCGATAGCAAGTTTCTTAATGCGCCGGCCATTTGCGCGGCAGTCTGATAACGGTTGTTTGGATCTTTGGAAAGCGCTTTGTTGATCACAGCCACCAGGCCATCTGGCACATCGGGATTAAGCGCTTTCGGGTTTGGCACCGGATCGTGTACATGCATCATCATCAGCGTCATGGCAGAATCGGCTTCAAAGGGCGGGCGGCCGCTGACCATCTCAAACAAAGTCACGCCGAGGGAGTAAATATCTGTACGGCGATCCACTTGCTCGCCCTTAATTTGCTCGGGCGACATGTACATGGCGGTCCCCACGACCGCTCCGGTGGAAGTGTGCCGCTGGCCGCCGACAATCTTGGCGATGCCGAAGTCCATCAGAATGACCTGGCCGGTGGTGGTAAGCATCAAGTTGGCTGGTTTGATGTCGCGATGAATCATGCCGCGCTGATGGGCATAATCTACCGCATCACAGATACCCGCCATGTATTCGATCGCGTTCGTAGACGAAAGTTTTCGGCCACTGGCATTGAGTCTCTTAAGGTGATCCTGGATTGTCTCGCCAGGCACGAACTCGAGCACCATGTAATACAGATCGTCATCGCGATTGAAATCAAAGACCTGAATGATGCCGTGATGACGCAATTGCGCAACTGCGGCGGCTTCCTCTTCAAATCGTTGGAGAAAATCGGGGTTATTGGATAAATGAGAGTGGATGACCTTAATCGCCACAACCCGCTTCAAGTTGGGATCAGTGGCCTTGTAAACTGCGGACATGCCGCCTTGCCCCAGCGGCTCCTCAATGACATATCTGTTACTGATGGTTTTTCCGATTAAGCTGTTAGCCATGTTTCTGCTCCCATAGATAAACAAAATTAATTTGGCGGGGTTCTATTGTTACTGCTCAATAATGATGCGCATCATATCACAATCCAGCCGAGAAGATTAGATGCGCCCGATTGGGTGTGCACGCAAAGGTTGCCACCCGATTCAGACTTCGGAAATCTTTAAGAGGGATCTCCGTTTTAGGCGCATCCAGGGAGATTTCCGAAGTCTTTACGCCGAGTCTCTGACATGGTTTGCGTGCACACAACCGGCGGTTGCGAATTGGATTAACGAGTGTATAATTACTGTGTTCGATTGGGTTGACCATACTTTCCTCGCGCGGGGAAGGTATGGTCAACTCAACATCAAATCGGTATGATACTTGAGTTCATAAGGAGAGACCCATGACAGACGTATTTAAGGAAGACCAAGTACTGGATTGCTCTGGAATGCTCTGCCCGATGCCTGTGGTGAAGACATCCAAAGCCATGAAGGAGCTTCAATCTGGGCAAATCCTGAAGATGATTTCCACCGATCCTGGGGCGCCGCCTGATATGGAAGCTTGGAGCCGCCAAACAGGAAACGCGTTGCTCCGTTCCCTGACGGACGACGGGAAATTTATCTTCTTCCTGCAGAAGAAATAGTTATTCATGGCTGGTTTGAAAACGAGCGGATAAGATTCATCCCCATTCGCCGACAGTATTTTTAACCTACTTATTTAAAGAAATGGAGTCATCTTATGTCTAAATCCGACCCGAATGCACCAAAGAGACTTGCTCTTGTTGCAAGCAAGGGAACGCTTGATTGGGCGTATCCCCCGTTCATTCTTGGAAGCGCCGCCGCGGCAATGGGCTGGGAAGTGGGAATCTTCTTTACCTTCTACGGTTTAACGCTTCTCAAACCTCAACTTACAGCCGCAGTCTCGCCATTGGGAAACCCCGCCATGCCGATGAAAATGCCCTTCGGTCCCGAAGGATTCCAAAACATCAACTGGGCAATGCCTAATTTACTTATGGCAAACGTCCCTGGCTTTGAAAGCGTGGCCACCAGCCTGATGAAGCAGACTTTTCATAACAAAGGCGTTGCCACTGTTGAAGAACTGCGCGAAGCCTGCGTTGATATGGATGTGCGCCTGATTGGCTGTCAAATGACGATGGATGTCTTTGGCTTCAAGCGCGAAGACTTCATTAAAGAAGCTGAGATCGGCGGCGCGGCAATGTTCCTTGAATATGCCGCCGACGCAGAAGTCAATTTATTTGTGTAAATGTCACTCATTTGAAAGGGCGGTGGTTTTAAAATCCGCCGCCTTTACTTTAATTAACGCTGTATATGGAGACATTTGTGGACAATCTTTCCCTAAAAACAGAGATGAACCGAAATGTGGCAGTTGTAACAATAACTGGCCGAATTGATTCGGCAACATCGCCCGTCTTGGACGAAGCGTTAAAAAAATCCGTGAGCGCAAACAGTAAAATTGTTCTTGATCTACAAGGCGTGGACTATATGTCCTCTGCAGGCATTCGCGCATTAATAACCGCCGCGCTAGCCGCGCAAAAATCTGGCGGTGCGCTCAAACTGGCGTCCGTTCCTGAATCTATAAACTCAATCCTGTATACCGTTGGCTTGAATCAGAAAGTTGACTCTTATCCAAGCGTTGAGGAAGCAGTGGCAAGTTTTCTAATTACCTAGGAGAGGGCAGTTATGTTGTGGAAAACGAACGACCCAGATACCAAGAAGATTTTATATGTTCAAACGCACGGGGAAAAAGACCCTGAACGAACGGCGACGCCCTTCTTCCTAGCCACAGCGGGAGCGGCAATGGATAATGAAGTCTGCATCTACTTCACGATGAACGGTCCGCAGTGTTTGGCAAAAGGCAACGGTGACAAGATCACCATTCCACGCAAGGGCGGCAATGGCAAAGAGCTCAAGTATTTTATTGACCAGGCACAGGAGATCGGTGTGCGCTTGTTGGTTTGCCAGCCCTCATTGG
>VFKQ01000055.1 GCA_009885445.1 Anaerolineaceae bacterium
CTCCCGACGAAGCAATCCCCGTATTTGCCTTGAGATTGCTTCGGGCGAGTACGCCCTCGCAACACTTGCGCCTGCCGCAAGTGCAGGGTCTGCACGCAAAGGTTGTCAGCCGATTCAGACTTCGGAAATCTTTAAGAGGGTTCTCCGTTTTAGGCGCATCCAGGGAGATTTCCGAAGTCTTTACGCCGAGTCTCTGACATGGTTTGCGTGCACACAGTGCAGGTGACGGATCTACGATAGAGAATTTCAGATATAATCGCGCCTGAGAAACTCTTGAATTTATTCGCGGAGGAATCTGGTCATGCAAAAAATATCCCTGCCCGTTATTTCACTTTTGGTGATCGTTTTACTTTCCAGTTGTCTTTCTGTTTTTGTGCCGGTTGAGACCGCCGCGCCACTGCAACCTACGATTGCACTGGCCACCAATGCCCCGCCCAGCATTCAATCGGTTGTGCCCGTTACCACGCTGACAACTTCTGCGCAATCTGCGCCGCTGTGCGCCAGCGACCCAATCGCCTCGGCCTGCTCTGCGCCGCTGGCTGAGGTGCGCGACAAATTTTGTGTGCAGAAAATTCCTTATACGCAAATTGCCCTGCCAGTGGGCACCACCTTTGAACCAGTGGGCCCATTGCTAATCTGCACCGACGAGGGCATTCGCGGCGGAATGCAAATAATCACCTGCCGCAGTCCGCAGATAAATTATTCTTATGACCTGAAGGTGTGCAACTCGGCCTGCTCCGCCGCTTCTGGGCTGACAGTTGGCACGGGTCAATGCTCAGAAGGCTATGGCTACAGCGCGGCAAATGCGTGTTGCTGGCCCGTACCCACCACCGACGCGGGTTGCGCGCTCTTCAAGGTGGACATCGGCACTTGCCAGTAAAATTTCCAATCAGAATCAACAGGACGGCTGAGAATTCAGCCGTCCTGTTTTTTTGTAGTAGCGATTTTAATCGCTTAGAAAGTGTTTCTTAAAGGCTTTTTTACCAGAGAGATCACACACCTTGCCCTGGCGGACGGTGCCAGAGAAAAGCAAACGCTGCCTGTTCAACAAATTGCTTGGTATGCCAAGTAGCTTCCTACCTTTTCGGATGCCCTCAGCATTGTGAAAAAAACATTTTTCTCTTATCGCCATTTTCATACATCGCCGTTTTACACTGAAACTCATAAATCATCACGTCCGCACTCACATATTACCGCTATTCTCGCTCTACTCGCACCTTCCTGCGTGTATCTTTTGGATAAAGTCTAGTACTCTACTAACTTGATTGTTTTACAACGGTGACAGGATAAAGCCGCTTAAGTTTAATGCGAGCATTATCAGGTTTGAATCGCCAATGGATCTGCACCTTCAGATTGTTGCGGTCCTTTTCCCAAGCAGCCACTTCTCTTGTGAGAGTCTGATTAGACCTCTTGCATAAGTGACATTCCCGCCCAAGTTCGTTCGGCAGTACAACTGCCGAACGGCCAGCAGTGCAATAGCATCCCCTTTGGGGACTGCTGGCCGAACAATCAGGGACATTCGCAAGAGGTCTATTATTGGAAATCCTGCGCTTTGTGCACTGACGACTGAGAATACTCAATTCGATTTCAGCCATATTCAGCCAAGAGCCATGCTCTGGCGTGTAATGCCATTCAAATCGTTGTGCCAATCGTCTGGCTTCGGCAGGCTCAAATCGTGCACTGATTACTGCTCACTGATTACTTTTCCTGCATCTCCGCCGCCCTGAGAGTATTTTTCATCAGCATCGCAATCGTCATCGGCCCCACACCGCCGGGGACGCGCGTGATATAGCCCGCCACATCTTTACATTCCTCAAAATTCACATCACCCACCAATCGCTGTCCGCTTTTCTTGGTGGGGTCGGGCACAGCGTTGATGCCCACATCAATCACCGCCGCGCCGGGCTTAATCCAATCGCCGCGCACAAACTCAACCTTGCCAATCGCGGCGATGACAATATCCGCCTGGCGCACAATGCCCGCAATGTCTTTGGTGCGCGAGTGGCAAATCGTCACCGTTGCATTGCGCGCCAGCAATAACAACGCCGCGGGCATGCCCACAATATTCGAGCGCCCGATCACCACCGCGTTCGCCCCTTCAATCTTAATGCCCGACTGCTCGAGCATGTACATACATCCAAACGGCGTACACGGCACGAACAGCGGCTCGCGTCCCTTTTGCGCGAGACGCCCAATATTCGCCGGCGAGAATCCGTCTACATCTTTTTCAATTTGAATCAGCGACAACACACGCTCCTCGTCTATGTGCGCGGGCATCGGCAACTGGACCAGGATTCCGCTCACTGACGGGTCCGCGTTCAACCTGCGCACCACCTCCTCGACTTGGGCCTGACTCGCGTCCGCGGGCAAATGCTCGCTGACGGAGCCCATGCCAAGCTCCTCACAAGCCTTGCCCTTCGACGCAACATACGCGGCCGAATCGGGCCGGTCGCCAACGAGCACCGTCGCCAGGGTCGGTTTGCGCTTGCCAGCCGCAGTGCGCTTTGCAACCTCGGCGCCGACCTCATCGCGCACCTTTTGGGCGATTATTTTTCCGTCAATGATTTGTGCTGTCATATTTTTCTCCATACTAATCCAGAAATCGAGTCCGGCACGGGAGATTATACGCCCCGGGCGAGGATTGCAAGTAGCGAAGAAACTCAGTTTTTTGAGGTGAGATTGAACATGAGAATCCACCAAACCTAATGGTTCATCCTAGTCAAGCAGGTAGCGTTTGATGATCTCAGCCGTAGCCACCGCGTGCGGGTTTCTTAGAAAGGAGACATGGTCCCCCGGAATGTCCACGATTGTTAGCTTGCCTCGTATGAATCTGTTCCACTGATCACTCTTCCCTTTCAGGGTGGCACTAAACACATGCGTTGCTCCCTCGTATGTTTCAAAGACATGTGCACGTACAGCTAGTTTGGCAGCATGCTTGCTCGGCAAGCGAGGGAGTATGGGCCGAACAAGGCGCTCGGCACTGGGAAGGTAATGTATCAATAGCCTGCCCCAGTGCTTCAGGTTGGTTTTTCGCGCATTCCGAATACGATCAAGGTCGTTGCTTGCCAGAACAGGGTATGTGTCAAGCAGGCCAAGCAGGCTGACGGATTGCTCACTCCGTGGAAGGCATGAGGCCATTGCGAGAGCAACGAGTCCACCGTTGGAATGCCCGGCCAATTGATAGGGTCCATTTGGAAAGAAACTGTGCAATTCGGCGACTGCCGCCAGTGCCGACTCTCTCAAAGACCAACATTTGGTATCGCCTCCGAATGGCGCCACGAGGCAATACACAGGTCGATGCGGTTGAAAAGCCTGGGCAAGGTCATGCAGGATTTCGGCATACTCGGCGTGATGCCAGCCTAGCGGAGGGAGTAGAAAGAGCGGGCATTTGTCCCCTACCGATTGCAAGGAAATGATGGGCATTTGGCTAACTCTGTTTATGGATGATCAGTGTGTCATCGGCGAACGCCAATCCCCAGGGGTTTTTCAAGTTGAACAACGCACAGGCTAACGCGGAGAGATTCACCTGACTCATCGAATCCACCCGGGTCGATTCTGCTGACGTTCTATTCTTCACGGTTGAATCACAATAAACTTGTCGAAGACGATATCCGCGCCGCCCTGCTCCATCGTGCCAGCCAGCAGACCCACTTCGCCGCTGGTCAGCGTGGGGTCGTTAACTTGTCCCACCAGAAAACCGTTGATGTAAAAAGTGAGCGTCGTGCCGGCGCAGTCCGCGCGCAGATGATTGAGCGACAGGCCGGTGTTGATGTTGGCCGAGGGCGCCATCTGGTCCTGGCCAAGCCAGGTAAATTTTCCATTGTCGGTCAAGCCGATGGCAAAGTAACCATCGCTACTAATCACAAACGAATAAAATCTGTTCCCGTTTACACGGCAGGCAATGCCCGCAAACGCCGAGGCAGGACCGCCGATGAAGGCCGTATCCACCTCGATGCGCACGTCGCCAAATTGCGCAACCGGCGTGGACCAAATCATGGAATTGGCCGCATCCACCACCATGCGAAAAATGCCGCCATCATAGCCCGTGCGTCCAACTTCATTCGCGCCTTGATCCCAGCCACTTAATGCGCTGGAAAAATCGTCATTTAGTAAAACACTGCCCGAGGCCGCCACCGTGGAAACAATTGGCGTGGCCGAGGTAGATGGCAGTGTGGGCAATGCGCAAGCCAGGCTGATAAGAAGAGTCGGAACGAGGGAAAATATTTTTTTGAATCGCATGCGCCAATTCTATCAGAACAAATAAAATCACGGAAAATATTCTGCCAGCAAACGCGCGGCGGCTTCACCAATGGGCGTGCCAGTGGCTAGCTCGAGCGCACGCTCCAAATGCTTGCGCGCGTTCAACCAATCAGCGCGTTTTAAATAGACCATGCCCATATGCAAGTGTGCCGACGCAAAATCGGGGTCTGTGCGCAAAGCGGCCAGCAGACTCACCTCGGCGGCCACGGGCAAGTCTGCGGCCAGGTAGACCCAGCCCAGCAGATCGTGCGAGGCGGCAGTACCCGCTTCCAGCGCGAGCACTTGTTGCGCGGCCGGCAGGCCCACGTCAAATACTTGATAACCATATTGCGCACAAAATGTTGCCAGCGCGCGCCAATACGCCGCGTCTTGCGGCGTGAGTTGCGTGGCGCGTTGATACGCGGCCAGCGCGGGCGGCAGGTCACCTGCAAAAGCATAAGCATCGCCCAGCGCGGCTTGCATGGCCGGGTTTTCAGGTTGAATTAATGCGGCCCACTGAAATTCGGCCAGCGCACGGGCCGGTTCGTTTTGACGTTTCCAATACAGGCCGAACAATGCGCGCACATTGGAACTGAACGGAGCCAGCGCTTCAGCCGTTTCCAACTCGGCGCGTCCATCCTGACCGAGGTGCTGGTTCGCCTCACCCAGCCAGGCCCACGCTTCGGCATTTTGCGAGTCAGCTTTGGTTGCGCGCAAAAAGGCCTCGTGCGCCAGCAACCATTCTTGCACCAGTCCCAGCCCGCGTCCGCTGATGACGAGCCTGCGCGATTCGTCCGGCTCCACAAAAGCCAGGTTGAGCGCAGTGCGCATCGTCTGCGCGGCGGGGTCGTAGTCCGCGTTTAATTGCGCGGCAGTGAGTAACTCAAAAATGGCGCGGTCGGGCACAGACAGACTCAGCAATAATCCAAAGCGATAATGCGCGGCGGCATCTTCGGGCGCAAAGTTCAGATAATTTTTGAGCGCAAGAGTCTCCTGCGCCGCGTTGCCTTGCGCGTTATAAATCAGGAATTGCCCATAATACAATTGCGCCGTGGGGCCGTATTCAGACAGGCCGCGTTCAAGCGCATGGGCCGCATCGTCTACCTGACCGAGCTGATAGTGGGCCTGCGCCAACGTGGCCCAACCTTGGGCTGAGAGGTTGGACGCGCGAGTCAGTAGTCGCGCGGCTTCGGGCATGTCGCCGCCCGCAAACGCGGACAAGCCAGCGGCCTCCCATAAATCTGCGCGCCAAAACATCAGCCGCGCGGCGTGCTCGTATTGCGCGGCGGCCAGCGAATAATTCTCCACGTCAAAATTCACCGCCGCGCGACGGATGTCGGCGCGGGCGGTGAGAAAAGCTGGGGCGGCAATCAGGCCCAGGAGGGCCAGCAGAATCAAGGTGCGGAAGAGAAGCGGGCGCATAGTGTAGATATTATAGTCGCGGCGCATCGGTCCTAGTCGCGAAATAAGTTTTATGTTTTTTTCATGAATAAGAGGATGTACGAACGGACAATGGCAGTATAATCATCGCAGTATGGCATCTCTCTTTGACCAAATTTTTTCCTCGCTCAGCGGCGATGGAAGTTTCGTTTTTCACCTTGTGCTGATTGCGTCTATTGCATTCAGCTTGCAAGCCGCGTTTATCCACTGGCGCTCAAGTGACTTTCCGCAAGCGCGGCGCATGATCATTGGTTTGGGCGTTCTAATGACGGCGCAGATGGGATTGTTCGTCGTCGCCGCGCTCGGCTCGCAACAAGTTATGAATCTTGAAGTTTTCCTGCCACCGCTGGACCGCGCCTTCACTTTGCTCACGCTGGTTTGGGTCACCTGGCTGTGGGCCTTCCCAGAACCCAGCCGCTCCGCGGACTCGGCGGCGGCCATCCTCACTGTGCTGATTGGCGTGTCGTTGACCATCAGCGTGGTCAATGCGATTGACATCAACGCCTCGTTCAACGCCAGCTCACAAGATTTCATCTGGCAAATTGTTTCGATTGCCTTCACGCTGATTGGCGCATTGATATTGCTGGTGCGCCGACCGAGCGGCTGGAGCAACGGTGTGGCCTTTATGGCGCTGGCCTTCATCGGGCATTTCGTCTACTTGCTCACGCGCCCGGCCACGGGTGATTATGCCGGCGCGGTGCGCTTCGCTTATCTGCCCGCATATTTTCTTTTGTATACCCTGCCACAACGATTCCCCGCGCCGAGTGACAGCAATGATCCGACATCCATCAAGCAAGATGCGTCCGTGCCCGAGCGCCGACGTTACAGCACCGACCCAAAAACATTTCACGCCCTGCTAGATCTGGCCGCCGAAAGCGCGCCGACGAAAGTCAGTCAGGCCATCACACGCTCCATCGCGCAGACCATGCTGGCGGACCTGTGCTTCCTCATTTATCTCACCGACAACAATAATCAAATGGTCATCGCCGCCGGCTACGACTTAATCCGCGAGGAGCCGCTCGAGGGCGGTAGCCTGAGCAAGACCGCCGTGCCCATGCTGGCCAGCGCCATTCAGCGCGGACGTCCTCTGCGCCTGCCCGCCAGCGCCACCTCCGCAGACATTAAAGGCCTCGGCGATGTGCTCGGCATCGGCAACCCGGGCAACCTGATGACCGTGCCCATGCTGACCAAAAATAAAGAGTCCATTGGCGGCATCCTGCTTCTTTCGCCATACTCCAATCGTTTGTGGAGCGCCGAAGACCAGGCCTTCCTGGCCAACATTGCCACATCCATGGTGGCCATCACCCAACGCGGCCAGCAAATGACCGCCCTGCAACAAAAAGAACAAGCCGCACAAGATGCGCTGACTCAAGCGCAAACACAAGTGGCTGAGATTAAGCGCAAGAACGAAGAACTGCAAAGGACTCTCGAACAGGCCATGGCCCGTCCCACCGTTGTGGAAAACGCCGCGCCCTCAGAAGAAATTAACGCGCAACTGGCCGCGCTCGAAAGCGAAAACGAAACCCTGCGCAAACGCGCCGGCCGCGCATTAACCAACGAAGTGGAACAACTCGAAAAAGAATTGCGCGTCACGCTTCAAGACACGGCCCACCTGCAAAATCAGGTGGCGCAAGCCAACGCCAAGGTACACGAACTCGAACGGGGACAGAAGTCCACGCGCTCACGCGAACAGGCCGAAGTGGTGGCCTCCATCTCGCAGGAACTGCGCCAGCCCATGTCCTCCATCGTTGGCTATACCGACCTGTTACTCGGCGAATCAGTAGGAATCCTCGGCGCATTGCAAAGAAAATTTGTAGAACGTGTAAAAGCCTCCACTGAGCGCATCGGCAGTTTAATAGACGACCTGATTCAAGTCACCACCATCGAAACCGGTCTGGATGACCTAAAAACCGAAGCCGTGGATTTGAATCTGATCATCGACAACGCCATGTCTTACACCAGCAGTCAGGTGCGCGAGAAAAACATCTCCATGCATCTCGACCTGCCACGCAAAATGGCAAGCATCAATGCCGACCGCGAAGCCCTGCA
>VFKQ01000349.1 GCA_009885445.1 Anaerolineaceae bacterium
ACACGACCTGGGTGTATGCGCTCGTGGCGCCGTTCGCCACCGTGCAAGATGGCGCGACTCTCGATGAGTTGTTGCAAGTCTGGCGCGGGCAGGGAGTTGGTCCGCGCGATGCGTTTGGGCGCGCGCCGTTCGAGGGGCGGGCGCTGCTGATGGCCGAGTCGACTCGGGCGGCGTTCACGTCCCTTTGGGGCGAACCCGCTTTGGGCGCGGTGCGCAGCGTTGAGTCTGCTGATTTGCTCGACGCGGCCTGGCTGGACATGCCGTCGTGGGCAATCATCCCGTTTGAAGAAATCAGTCCGCGCTGGAAGGTGTTGACGGTGGACGGCCAGTCGCCGATGCGCAATGATTTTGATTTACAGAATTATGCGCTCAAAATAAATTTTGCGCTGAATGGCTTTCATCTTTCATCCCTTCGACAAGCTCAGGGCATCGCTTTCATCCTTCAGCCTTCGAATCGTGACCCGCAAAAATTAACCACACTGTTGCTGACCGGCACGACCGCGCTGGTGGACGCGACGGCGGTGGCGATGGAAAAAAAAGGTGCGACGTACATCGGCAGAAATATCCGCGATTGGACGCGTGCCGCAGACATCATGCACATCAGCAACGAAGTGCCTTTCGACAAGGATTGTCCGTACCCGAATTTTGGAAATACGAATCTGTCCATCTTGTGCAGTCGCCCGCAATATTTTGAATTACTGACCGACCTGGGCACGGACGTGATCGAATTAACCGGCGAGCATTTTAACAATCGCGGCACGGCGGCGATGCTTTCCACTTTGCAGTTGTATCGTGATGCGCGCATTCCGTATTATGGCGGCGGCGCAAACTTGGAAGAAAGCCGCAAGCCGCTGTTCATGGAGCACAACGGAAATAAATTTATTTTTCTGGGTTGCAACATGAAACAAAATTATGAAAACGCGCACGCCACCGAGAGGATGCCGGGCGCGGCCCCCTGCGATTTTACCTACCTGACCACGCAGATTCGCAATGCGCGCGCGCAGGGAATTTTGCCGATATTCACTTTTCAAGATTACGAATATTATTCGCCCGAGATTCGCAATGGGCAACGCTACGATTTTCGCACGATGGCGGACGCGGGCGCGGCGCTGGTCAGCGGCAGTCAGGGACATTATCCGCAAGTGATGGAATTTTATAATGGCGTGTTCATTCATTACGCGCTCGGAAATTTGTTTTACACGCAGATGTCTTACACCAGCGCCGACGGCACGTTTACCACGCGCACGCGCTGGGAATTTTTAGACCGCCATGTTTTTTATGATGGACGTTATTTGGGCACCGAATTGTTGACCGCCATGTTGGAGGAATATTCCGCGCCGCGACCGATGACCCCCGCCGAGCGTTATGTTTTTCTGGATGAGTATTTTCATTACAGCGGCTGGACGACGATTTCGCCGACGCCGTCCCCTTCGCCCACCGTCACGCTAACTCCGCTTTGGTTGCCCACCTTCGCGGGTACGCCGCCGTATCCATACTTGCCTACGTTCACGCCGACCCCCGCGCAATGATATTAATCATGTAGGGGCACGGCGTCGCCGTGCCCCTACATGATTAATATTTCCATCCAATGATTTAGTTTCTCTTCATAGGTCATGGTTGAATTTGCCGGACTTGTTGACGGCAAATATTTGTATGTGATCCCGTCTCGTAGAGTTTGTTTTCCGTGAATCAGGTCGTTGAAAGCGTTTTGCGCCTTTTTCCCATTGAAAAACACAAACTCAATACTTGAGTGTTCCAGAAAAAAATTATCGAAGTCGTTGGCTACACTTTTCTTGATTTGACTGTCAAGACTGCCCTTACGCTCTGCTTCTCTCAAGACGTCCCACAGAGCGATACGTTTCGATTTTAGAAACTCCAACCGAGCCCCATAGCCATCGGGTAGCCGGATTTCAAAGACAGAACTAATTATCTTCCAAAACGCATTGCGCGGGTTTGCATAATATTCCTGCCTTCGAATCGATTCATCCCCCGGCAGGGAGCCTAGAATTAGAATGCGCGAGTTTTGATCTGCGATGGGGTGAAATGACGATTTCATTTGGGCATCAATCAAAATAGATATTCAAATCGGAACAATCAAAACGATTGCCGCAATTTTTGCAGACGACCTTGCAATTCTTCTCGATCATTTCAAACCCACAGCGATCACACATAAAGACGTGCTTCTTCAGAACATCAGGCTCTTTATGTTTTTCGTTTTCCGTTTTATTTTTCTCTTCCATTACTCATCCCACAGCACCGGCTTAAACAGGGATTGGTCAAACTCGCCGATGCGACTCGCGCCGAGACGCTCCACTTCGGCGATGACCGCGCTCAGGTCGCGGCGCAGAGTCGCCACGTCCACGCCGCGGCAGGTGGAGGGGAAGCGATTCAGCCAGATCATGCTTCGCCCATACACTTTGAGCGCGCCTTCGTAGTTGCCGCGTTGAATGTGCAAGTAGACCACGCCCGCCTCTAAAATTCCCTGATACAGTTCGCGAATCGATTCTTTTTCCGCGC
>VFKQ01000039.1 GCA_009885445.1 Anaerolineaceae bacterium
CAGGCGCATCAAAGCGGACCGTGGTGCGGGTGCCGCTATCGAGAGGCAGCACCTCCCCTTCGGCGAGGCGCGCCGTGTAGCGAATCTTAATTTCGGCGCGAAAAGATTCTGTGGGCTTTGCGCCAGAAACCCAATGCGTATCGCGGACAGAAATTTCGCGGCGACCGAGTTCGTCTTCGGGGCCGACGACCAGCGTATTGCCTACTGCGCGTTTCGTGATAACGTAAAGCGGTACGGGCGAGGCAACGGCGAGTCCTTTGCGTTGACCGATGGTGTAGTTGGCAAGTCCCGTGTGCTGACCAACGACTTCACCCGTCGTGGTGACAATTTCACCGGGTGTCAATAATTCCGCCGCGTTGCGTTGCAGAAAATTACGATAGTCATCCCCCGCGAGAAAACACAGATCCTGACTGTCTTTGCGCGATGCAGTCGGCAGGCCAAACGACTCGGCGATTTTACGAATCTCGGTTTTGGGGTAATCACCCACAGGGAACATGGCATGTTTCAGTTTTTGTTGATTCAAAACATGAAGCACATAAGATTGATCCTTGGTCAAATCTACTGCGCGCATTAACTTCATCTTTCCGCTTTCATCTTTCATATTTCGGGCGTAATGTCCCGTCGCCATGTAGTCCGCGCCGAGGGCCAGCGCGTGGTTGAGCAAAAATTCCCAGCGGATGGAGCGGTTGCAGACAAGGCACGGATTCGGAGTCCCGCCAGCGGCGTAGCCATCGAGGAAATATTGCACAACGGTGTCACGAAAGACATCTTTGGCGTCGATGACATAAAAGGGAATATCCAGCAGTCCGGCCACGCGACGCGCCTGCGCCATCGCGTCGGGCGTGCAACAGCGATTCGACTCTTCTTTGCCCGGCTCAGACCATAATCGCATCATCATGCCAATGACTTCATGGCCCTGCTGTTTCAGCAGAGCCGCGGCGACAGAGGAGTCGACTCCTCCAGACATGGCGATAACAGTTTTGGGCATTGTAACCACGGATAAAAAGGATGAAAGAGATTAGGCTTTACGGGAACGCGGCGGGATGTATTGAGGTTGAGGGCGTGCTTGATTCTTCCAGACGTCATAGGGGACAAGATGCCGCACTTCTATCTTTGGGCGGCCAAAATTCATGAGCAAGCATACCGGAAGACCGCTTGCTTTCAAATAATTCAGAGCTTGAGCCATGTGAATTTCTTCTAATTCACGCACTGCCTTTAATTCAACGAGAACAAGTTTTTCAACCAGCAAGTCTGCGAAGAATTCGCCTACTAGAATCCCGTCATATATCACTTTGATCTGGTGTTGCTGTACTACTTCCATGCTTTCTTTGCTAATGCGATGGTACAACGAATTTTCGTACACTTTTTCCACAAATCCACTTCCCAATGTATTGCTCACATCATATGAGCAACCAATGATTTTCTCGGTGATTTTGTCAAGTTCCATTTCTATCTCCTTAAATCCCTTGCATCCCTTTCATCGGTGGTTTAATTTTCTTGCATTCGCGATGAGATTAGGCAAGGTTCTCAAAAACGAGTCGACATGCTCGGCAGTCGAGTCCATGCCGAGGGTGATGCGTAGCGAGCCGAGTCCCCATTCGCGGCTAAGGCCGATGGCGGACATGACTTCGCTTGGTTCAGGGTTGCCGGTCTTGCACGCGGAACCTGACGAGCAGGCAAAACCGGCGGCATCCAGCATTTGCAAAAGTAAATTACCGTCCACATCTTTGAAAACAAACGAGGCGTGTTGCGGCAGGCGTTGTTCAGGATGACCCGTCAGGCGCGAATCGGGAATCTCTTCGAGCACGCGCCCGATAATTTGGTCGCGCAAGGGTTTCACGTGCGCCGTGCGTTCTTCGCGTTCTTCTTTGGCTAGTCGCAATGCTTCGGCAAAACCAACGATGTATGGAACATTCTGCGTTCCGGCGCGAAAATTAAATTCCTGCCCGCCGCCGGTGATGTGCGGCGCGATCTCGGTGCCCTTCTTTATGTACAACGCACCGACGCCCTTCGGGCCATAAAATTTGTGTCCGCCGAGCGAGAGCAAGTCCACGCCGAGTTTTTGCACATCCACGTCAAGGTACGCGGCGGCTTGCACTGCGTCAGTGTGGAAAATGATTCCGTGACTGTGCCCGATTTGAGCGAGGTCCGCCACGGGGTTGATGGTGCCCACCTCATTATTAGCAAGCATCACCGAGGCTAGCGCAGTCGCATTGCACACCGCCCCGCGCATCGCATCTTCGGTGACCATACCGTTTGAGTCAACCGGAATCCATTCGAGCAGAGTCCCAAATTCTTTTTCTAGTTGCTGAGCGGTTTTGGTCACAGCGGGATGTTCGGCGCGTGTGGTCAACAACCAGTTACGATTATTTTTTCGTGCGGCCAGCATTGCGCCGCGCAAAGCGAGATTGTCTGATTCGGTGCCGCACGAGGTGAAGACGACTTCATCGGGACGGCAGTTCAGCACTGACGCCACCGTCTCACGCGCGCGCTCGAGGGCGGCTTCGGCTTTCTGACCGAGGCGATGCACCGACGAGGGATTCCCAAATGCCTCGCGGAAGTACGGCACCATCGCTTCGATCACGCGCGGATGCACGGGTGTTGTTGCGGCATAGTCCATGTAAATCATGCGCGGGATTATAGCATGTGGGCAATGCGTTATAATTTTGAACCAATCACCTTAATCGCCTTACGCGCTTTTCTTTATTTGCCACAGAGTTCACACAGAGAAAAAACTCGAGTATCTCTGTGCGCTCTGTGGCTAAATGTGTGAGAAAAATCTTAACTCAGGAATATTTTCATGACCCAAAAAATTAAATTCGGCACCGACGGCTGGCGCGGCGTGATCGCCGAGGATTACACGTTTGACAACGTGCGTCGCGCCGCGCAGGGATTCGCTTCGTACATGCTGTCCATCGGCAAGCAGGGACAGTGGATCATCGTCGGCCACGACATGCGTTTTAGCAGTGAACACTTCGCCGCCGCCGTTGCCGAGGTGCTGGCGGGCAATGGACTCAAAGTTTATCTCACAGATGGCGCGACGCCGACTCCCGTGATCGCCTACGCGGTGGTAGACAAAAAGGCGGCGGGCGCGGTCAACATCACCGCCAGTCACAACCCCCCCACTGACAACGGGTTCAAAGTCCGCGACGCGACAGGCGGAGCGATTGACCCCGAGGGGTTGAAGCAGATCGAGGCGGGCATACCCGATTCGAGCGCGGACGTGAAGCGGAAAAATTATGCAGACGCCGTGGCCGCAGGCGAAATTGTCAAATTCGACGCGGCGACTCCGTACATCGAACATTTAACGCGCGATGGATTAATTGATTTGCAACCCATCAAAGATGCGGGCCTGACCGTGATGGTCGACACGATGTGGGGCAACGGCGCGGGTTGGTTTCCGCGTTTGCTGGCCGGCGGAAAAACAAAAATCATCGAGATTCATAACGAGCGCAATCCGTCCTTCCCCGAGATGAAGCGACCCGAGCCGATTCAACCCAACATTGATGTGGGTCTGCAAGCGACGATTGATAACAAGGCCGATGTCTTGCTCATCACCGACGGCGACGCGGACCGTTGCGGCATCGGCGATGAGAATGGAAAATTTATTAATCAACTGCGCGTGTTTGGTTTGCTGGCCTACTACATGCTCGAAATTCGCGGCGAGCGCGGCGATATTGTGAAGACACTTTCGACGACCGGCATGTTGAACAAACTTGGCGAAATTTATGGCGTCCCCGTGCACGAAACGGGCGTGGGATTTAAATTCGTCGCGCCGAAGATGACCGAAACGAACGCGCTGATCGGCGGCGAGGAAAGCGGCGGATTCGCCTTCCGTGGCAACGTGCCCGAGCGCGACGGAATTTTAGCGGGCTTGTATATTCTTGATTTGATGGTCAAGACCGGCAAGAAGCCGACCGAGTTGCTAAAGATTCTTTTTGAAAAAGTGGGCGGAGAATATTTCTACGACCGCGTCGACAGCCCCTTCATAGGCGACCCCGAAGCGCGCAAGAAAATCATCCGCGACAATTATCCGCAAACGCTCGGCGGCTTGAAGGTGACCGAACTGGTCACGGTGGACGGTTTTCAGTACAAACTCGAAGACGGCGGCTGGATGTTAATCCGCTTCAGCGGCACCGAGCCGATTCTGCGCGTGTACTGCGAGACGCGCCACGGCGATAAAGTGAAAGCGATTTTGGCGGATGGGTTGAAGGTGGCGGGGATTGAGTAAGCCAGGGCAATGACACAATTAAGTGGCAAAAGAACGCCAATCCAGCTCGCCCTGTTCGAGTAAGAGAACCGCGCTTCGCAACGACGGGGGATAAGAGTCTGTCTAATGTACTGCTTAATTTCAGGCGGTATAGTTGGGCACTCGGATTCCCACAAAGGAGACGCATGGAATTTTTTCAGCAACTCTGGCACACGCTCACGCAAGTGCATCCTTTCCACCCGATGCTGGTGCACTTCCCCATCGCGCTGACGGGCGCGGCGGCTTTCTTTATTTTGCTGGCGCTGATTCTTAAAAGTTGGGAATTGGAGCAAGTGGCTTTCGCCAATATGGCATTGGCCAGCCTGAGCACTGTGGCGGCGGGTGTGACGGGCATAATGGATAACGTCAACACTTATGAGGGCATAGCGCCAAACGCGAACGCCAAGATCATGCTCGCCGCCCTTCTGCTTTTGCTCACAGCGGGCACCAGCCTCGTCCGCTGGCGCACACCGAATTTGTTTCAACGGCCTGCGCGCGTCTGGTATGTTGCCGCTATTTTGGTCAGCTTTGGAATTTCGCTCGTGTTGGCCTATTTGGGCGGCGTAATTTTATATGGTGTTTAGGAGATATTGGCGATTTCAAAATTCAAGAACGTGTTCATGTTTCTCGGCGTGGCCGCACTGATTCTAGCGGCCTGCGACGCACCGACCCCGGCGGCCACGCATGCCCTGCACGAAACAGAAATGCCAGTTCCCTCGGCCACATTGGAGCTTGCGCCCACTGAAACCAGCGCGCCGGTCAGCAGCAAAACTGTTGTGGCGGGCGCGGGTGGCGTTAGCTACGCCAACGATGTGCTCCCCATTTTGACAAGTCGCTGTGGCAGTTGTCATGGCACGAACAATCCGCGCGAGGGATTAATCGTCACCACCTTCGCCGGTCTGCTGGCCGGCTCGAAGAATGGCGTAGTCGTAATTCCATTTGACCCCGATAACAGCATTTTGATCAAGCAAATCCGCGATGGCGAAATGCCCAAGCGCGGACCAAAGCTCACGCCCGAGCAATTGCAGATTCTGGTTGACTGGATTTTACAAGGCGCCCTGGATAACTAAAAGGCCGCGCAACGCATAAATCAAACAGCCGCCCTCCAATTTGGGGCGGCTGTTTGGTTTAAACCCGAGGCTAAGTTTCCTGCGTGGGCGGAATCATGTCTTTGAGCAAAATCTCCAGCGCCATACTGTGACCGCAGTGATGATGGGTGATGAAGAATTCGCAATTACAGACAAAGACGCCCTCGTGAAAAGACACGTCATGTTCGTTGTTATCCCCGTGAAATGTGACCTGGAAATCGCTGAAGTGAAAACGATGCCTTTCCTCTGAGTAACGCTTGGCCTTTTCGATCTTGCCGATCATTCCAGAGTCCATAGCTTGTCTCCTTTTTGATTTGAGATAACAAAAAAGCACACGTATACACGCGTGCCTTTTAGTGCGGAAAACCTTGTGTAAATTTCAACTCAATCATGTGCTTCTACCTTGTCCGCAGTATAGCCACATTCAAAGTCAAAGTCAATCACCAAAAGCGCGGTCTACCCGAAACCTAACTAAATTGCGGGTTAGAAGATTCATCCTGGTTATAGGTCAGCAAATGCGGCCACTTCCACACAATTAATCCCATGCCCAAAATACACCCGATGCCGCCGCTGACAATGGCAAACGGCACGCCAAACAACGCCGCCACCACGCCCGCCTCCACCTCGCCAAGTTGCGGCCCACCCATAAAGAAGACTTGATTAATGCTGATCATTCGTCCGCGCAGACTATCCGGCGTTTGCAACTGTCGAATCGTCTGGCGGATGACCGTGCTGACGGCGTCTCCCACGCCGACAAGGAACAGCGCGATCATTGCCGGACCGAGGGAGCGGGTTAGCCCAAACCAGACGGTAGCCAGCCCGAAGAGTGCCACCGAGGCCAGGAAGACGGGTCCCTGCTTGCGCAGTTCGCGCACCTGTGAAACGATCAACCCCGCGACGACAGAACCAATCGCCTCAGCTGAGATCAGCCAACCGTAGCCGACCCGCCCCACGTGGAGGATGTCGCGGGCCACGATGGGCAACATCGTATTCGCCGAGGCAAAAAACGTCGCCACAAAATCCATCAGCATTGTAGACAGAATCAGCGGGCGACTCTTGATGAATCGCACGCCATCCCAAATGGCGGCCAAATTGATTCCGCTGGCGCTCTTCATATCCTGCGGAACATCTCCCATAAAGAATAACGCCGCCAGTACGGCCAGAAAAGAAATTGCATTGAATAGATATGCGTTTTCCTGCCCGCCCGCCGAGACCGCCACAAATAATAATGGGCCTACAATCGCCCCGGTGTTGAACGCCACTGTGGCCAAACTAAACGCGGACGAAAGCGCCTCGCGCGGCACGAGGTTGGGGACGAGCGCCTGACGCGCTGGCAGGTCAAAGGCCATGGCCGCGGCCTGGATGGCCGTCAGCGCATAAATTTGCCAGATGGTGATGTGTCCGCCAATGGTGAGAAACGCGAGCGCGAGCGCTTGCAAGGCCAGCACAGATTGGGTGATAAATAAAATAGTGCGGCGGTTGTAGCTATCTGCCAGCGCGCCGCCAATGACGGAGAGAAATAAAATGGGGAGGATGCGCGCCAGCCCAATGCCACCCAGCGCGAGCGGGTCGGGTTCACCCGTCAGCTCGCGGATATGCCAATGGATGGCCGCGAGCTGCATCTGCGAACCCGCCACCGAGATGAGCAGTCCGAGCCAGATATATAGAAATTTTCGATGACGAAGCGCGGGAGGGAAATGCATTCAGCAGGGTAATTGGTAAGTGGTAATTGCGGAGAATTAGAGAATTGGGGAATTGGAGAATTAGAGACTGATTACTGATCACTGATCACTGGCTACGTTCCCCAATCTCGTAAATATAGAAAGTCATAACCCACCGTGCGGTTGCTGATTTTGGCAATGATGGGCATCATGCGCTTGAACTGAAAGCGGCGGATGCGCGCGACAACTTTTTCCACAAACGCTTTATCGAAACCTGCTTCGACACATTCTTCGGGCAGGTAACGTTGATCAATCAAGAGGTATAAAAGTTGGTCAACCTGTTCGTAAGTGAAGCCCAAATCGTTTTCGTCAGTTTGACCGGCCCACAAATCGGCGGAGGGGGCTTTGTCGAGAATCGGCGCGGGGATGTTGAGGGCGCGCGAAAGTTGTCGCACTTGAGTTTTGTATAAATCGCCAATAGGATTCAGCGCGGAGGCCATGTCGCCCCACAGCGTTGTGTAGCCGAGCAAAATTTCGGTCTTGTTGCTCGTGCCAATGACGAGTCCTTTAAAATCTTCGGAGCGGTCGTACAAGACGATCATGCGTGAACGCGCCATGATGTTGCCCTTGCGCACCTTGGACATGTCGGCATCGCGCGCGATAAGCGGGTCGACCATGCCGCTGATTTCGATGGTTTCTGTTTTTACGCCGAGCTGGTCAATCAACAATTGCGCATGCTCGAGTGACTCGCGGCTGGAGGCTTTGTAAGGCATGCGCACCGCGAGGACATTTTCGGGGCCAAGCGCTTCAGCGGCGAGGGCACACGAAAGCGCCGAGTCGATTCCGCCAGAGAGGCCGATGACGGCGCGCGAGAATCCGGCGCGGGTGATCTCGGATTTGATGAAGCCCGACAAGATTTGGCGGGCAAGGTCGGTGTTGATGGATAGGTCAGTCATTGTGACCGCTCCAACCGTCGGCGCGAGATGAAATGATGCGACCCAACTCACGTTGGACGAGGGCCGTGCGTTCGTCGCGCAAAAGGGGCAGACGGGCTCGGGTACGGCGAAGCAGGCCCAAGTCGAGGGAAGAGGCGACGAGGGACTCTGTCTGGTAGGGGCCTTGAGTCACCAACTCGCCGCGCGGATCAAACACCGTCGAGCCGC
>VFKQ01000069.1 GCA_009885445.1 Anaerolineaceae bacterium
CAAGCCTGGTGACGCGCATCCTCAGCGAAGGGGTGGCGTCCTTGCCCGTCTCGTATCGCACCCTATATGAAAACCAAAACATCATCGTAACTGCGGAGGCTGGCAATGCAGGCAAGTGATTCGAGACAACGCATCGTAAAAAAATGGTCCGCTTTAACGGTGGCGACTGTGTTGGTGGTTTTTTATTTCATGCTCTATGAGTTCCCGATCTTCCCTGAAACCATCACCGACACCCTCACCGTTGGCATGACCAGTTTTGCCGCGCTGACCGCGGCGCTGATCGCCACCCGCGTCTGGCGCAGTTATGCCCCCACCACGCCGCCGCGCCGCATCTGGCTGATGTATGGCCTGGCCCTGTGGGGTTGGACCATTGCTGAATTTGTATTTAGTTATGAATATTTCAGCGACGGTTCTTATCTATTTGGCCCGGCTGACATCTTCTGGGTCGGCTCCTACGCTTTGTTTGTCATGGCCTTGTATTATCAATTTGGGCTGATCTATCGGCCCAATAAAGTCCGCGCCGCGCTGGCCTTCTCTATCGCCAACCTGCTGGCTCTCGTCCTTGCCTTTATTTTTGCTGGCTGGCTGGCCCGCGTCAATGCGCGCCCGCTCGATGGCGAAGTGCTGGTCAATGGATTTTATGTGGTCGGCGATTTCTGTGTGGCGGGCGCGGCCTTGTGGCTGGCCTTCACCTTCCGCGATGGCGCGCTTGGGCGGCCCTGGTTTGGCTTGCTTGTTTTCGCCTTCGCAGACCTGGCCTATGCCCTCCTTGAAATCGGCGGCACCTACACTCGTTCATTCAGCGACTCTAATTTTCTAATCACCCTCACCGACAGCCTCTACTTTGCCGCGTATCTTGCACTGGCGTTTGGGTGTTATTTGCACAGTCTCCTCCTACAATATGGACCCTCGAGTAAAAAATGAACACTACACGTAAAGCAAAAATTGTCGCCACCATCGGCCCGGCCAGCCAGAGCGAAGACGTCTTGCGTCGGCTAATTAACGCCGGCCTGAATGTGGCCCGTATGAACTTTTCGCACGGTACCCACCAGCAACACGCCGAGCGCATCGCCACCATCCGCCGCATCGCCGCAGAGCTAAATGTCTCGGTGGGCATCTTGCAGGATTTGCAAGGCCCCAAAATTCGCGTCGGCGAACTGGCCGCGCCGATTCAATTAACCGAAAATGACCAGGTGCATTTATTCGCCACCGGGACGACACCCCCCTCGGGCGACGGACAAAAAATCCCCGTCGATTTTCGCCAACTCTTCGAATCTGTGCGCACCTCAGACCGGCTCCTGCTCGATGACGGCCGTCTCACCCTCGAAGTGACAGCGGTCTCCGCTGGAGCGTTGTCTGCCCGAGTCGCCGTCGGCGGGACGCTCTCTTCGCACAAAGGCATCAACCTCCCAGGCGTGCGCCTGCGCATTGACAGCTTCACCGAAAAAGACGAAGCCGACCTCGTCTTTGGTCTGGCTCAAAATGTGGACGCAGTCGCCATCTCGTTTGTGCGTAGCGCCGACGACGTGCTCAAAGTGCGCACGGCCATCAAGCGCCTCGCCAAAGGCCGCCCGCCGTTGTTGATTGCAAAAATTGAAAAGCCTGAAGCCATCAATGAACTCGACCGCATCCTCGAACTCGTCGACGGCGTGATGGTTGCTCGCGGCGACTTGGGCGTTGAACTGCCTCCCGAGCGCGTGCCCGCCCTGCAAAAATTAATTATCCGCTCGGCAAACGCAAAAGCTAAATTGGTAATCACCGCCACGCAGATGCTCGAGTCGATGATCACGAATCCGCTCCCCACGCGCGCCGAGGCCTCCGATGTGGCCAACGCCATCTTCGACGGCACCGACGCGGTCATGCTCTCCGCCGAATCTGCCGCGGGCAAATACCCCGTTGAATCAGTGGCCATGATGGACCGCATCGTGCGCGAAGCCGAGAGTCACTTTGGCGAGTGGGGCGCGGACCAATCCATCGCCGGCCTGCTGGCTGACGACACCGCCTCGATGGCCCGCGCCGCCCAAGCCCTCGCCGACGACTCGAACGTCACTGCGGTGGCCGTCTTCACCATGCAGGGACAGTCTGCGTGGCTGATGTCGAAGGTGCGTCCGCGTGTGCCCATTCGCGCGTTCACGCCCGAAGCCTCCACGTATGGACGACTGTCGTTATTGTGGGGCGTCCACCCTCATCTTGTGCCGTATGTCAATTCATTTGAAGAGATGATCGGCTTTGTCGACTCGGTGATGATGCAAACCGATGGCGTCAAAAAAGGCGACCAGATCGTGCTGGTCTGCGGCTTCCCAGTGGGCACGTTGCGCGCGCCGAATATGGCGCTACTGCACACCGTTGGCGAGGGACAGAATTAACCGCCTCACTCAGTTTTGAGCATGCGGGCAATGACCAGACCGATCGCAATCATCACGCCCCCCAGCACGAAGAGGGGCGTGATTTTTTCGCCCAGAATCAGCGCGCCCAACACCGCGCCGACAACGGGTTGCGCAAAAAAAGTTAACGAGGCCGTTGAGGCTGGCAGAACGGCGAAAGAATAATTCCACAAGAACATGGCCAGGGCGGTGGAGATAATTCCAAGATATAAAATTCCGCCGATGACGGCAATTGAAATCAAGCCAACATCTTGAGTCTGCAATTCATGCAGGCTTAAGAGCGCGCTGGAGGGCAGTCCGCCGAGGAGCATGAAGACGCTCGAGAGCAGCAAGTCGCCGCCGCTGGAGATTTTGCGCACCAAAACGGAGTACAAGGCCCAGGTCAGGCCAGCCGCTAAGAGGGCGAGGTTGCCGCGAAACAGGGCCGAGGAAAAATCTGCGGAGCGCGGGTCTATCACAGCCAGGACTCCCAGCGAGGCGACGGTCAATGCGCTGAGTCGCGGCGCGCTGATTTTTTCGTTCAAAATAAATGGCGCGAATAAAAGCACGAAGGCTGGCGTGGCCGAGGTGACGAGTGCGCCGTTTGAGGCCGTGGAAAGTTTTGTGCCGACGAATTGAAAACCCAACGAAATGCCGTAGCCAAGAAACCCAACCGCGACTGATTGCCAGATTTGTTTTTGAGTGAGGCTTGTGCGCGGCATGAAACGCCAGGCGATCCATAAACTGAGTGCGCCAAGCGTTAAGCGCATGGTCAACAATGTAAAAGGCGGGACCACTTCTAAAACAATTTTGCTAACCACATACATGCCGCCCCAAATAGACGCGGCAATCAGGCCTGCGCTGAGGCCTTTTATCGGGTAGTGGTAAAAATCAAAGTGATGCGCTAAATTTAGTGACATGCTACGAAAATCGGAGAGGAAGTATTTAGTGATCAATGTTCAGTGATCAGTTTTTAGGGGGCAGTTTAAAATAGATGACCTCTTGCTTTCCAATAATGCCAGTCTTCGACGGCTTGTTTGGTTTCTTGATCTACTTTCAATGGCTTCAATTGCGCGAGCGGAACGCCCATCTTGCGTCCGCTCCATTCAATGAGGACAAAGAAGTCGCCGCCAAGATTTTCATTTGCGTCTATAAGTTCGAGGGCGGTGACTTTCTCGCCTTTGCGAAGCGGGGAGATTTTTGTTTCTTCGATGCACTCCGCTTCAAAGGGACAGGCAAGATTATCTTGCAAATAAGTCAACCAGCCAACCATGACTTCTTGGCTGCCGTAAGTGTCAATTGTGGCTTTATCACGAATTCGTTTTTCGCGGATTTTGTTTTCGGGGATTTGTTTCATTTTTTCTCCTGTCAAACCGTGCACGAACTCTTCGACAGGCTCAGGGCAAGTTTTTCACGAATGCACGGCTCGCTATTCGAGCATTCGTGGTCTTGTTCGTGGATGGTTTTTGTTCAACGCGTCATGCGCGGCAAACATGGCTGAAAGACCAATAAGCATATTTTACTTCCAATTTCCTGCAAACGATTGCCTCCCGCGCGAATATCTCCTATAATTCAGTCAATCAATTATGGCCGAGCGCACAACGACCCATCCAAAAGAAGACCAGCCTTATCGCCTGCGGGAATATTTCCTGTCTACGCCAGAGATTGCTTTGTTGCGTCTGCTTCAGCGCATGGTGGGGGAGCGCTATGTGATTTGTCCCAAAGTGGCGTTGACGGATATTTTCACGATAGCACGTCCCAACGAGAATGTGCATTTCTACAATAAAATTTTCCGCAAACATGTAGACTTTCTGCTGTGCGACCCGCAGACTCTGCAACCGGCCATTGCGATTGAGTTGGTCAAGCCGGTTGGGCGGGCCGAGACGCGCCCCAATGATCAGTTTATGGAAGATATTTTTTTACGCGAGGGCGTTCCGCTCGTGCACGTGCCTGTGGGCGACCATTATGAAATCGCGGACCTGGTGTATTTGTTCCAGCTTGCAGTGACGAAAACGCAGGAGACAGCCCGACCCGCTTCGAGCGCGGTCAGCGATTCGAGCCCGATGTGCCCGGTGTGCGGCAGGATGATGGTCCTGCGTGTGCATCGCTCGGGGGCAAAGTCTGGTAAAAAATATTACGGGTGCATGGACTCGCCGCGTTGTGCGGGCACGATGGAGATCGCTTGAAATCAAAAGCCGTTCCAATTTTCGGAACGGCTTTTTTGTTGCGCTGAGTTGGAATGAAGTTGAGTTTTCGATTCGTGTCAGGGGGTTTTGTAAAAACGATTGAATAATTCTGCGCCGCTCAATTCGCGCGCTGTGTCGCGATATTCGCGCAGTGGCACACGCACGATCAGAAAGTCACTTTCGTTTTGCGTGAATCTAAATTCCACAAAACCCGCTTGCGGGCCGGCGATTTTTTCGGCGGGCAGTGCGTCCACAACTTCCATCACGCGCGCCATCCAATTCCCAAACGATTCGAAATCCAGCACATCGTCGCTGGGCAGTTGCACATAAAAATCCGTTTCCATCGCGCCAAATGTGAAAGTGCCATCTTCGGCGGTGCAGTTTTCGCCGTACGCATTTGCGCGCGCCGTTGCGTTTGCATCCAGCGCTTGCACGCGCGCCTCAAATTCCGCGCTCAACTCCGGCAATTCTTGATCGGCCCAGTTATAGTAGCAGGGCTTGTTTGAATCTGTATTCGTTGTGTCTATTGTGTCCGTGGGTAATATTGCCTGAGCAACAGCGTAGCCGCCTGCCAGCACACTTGCAAAAGTTAAAATGAGCGCGCGTTTTTTCATTGCGTTATTTCGCAAGCAAATCTGCGGCGGCTTGCGCCATCAACGCCGACGCGCGCACCAGCGCCGCTTCGTCAAAATCAAATTTGGGATGATGATGTCCGAAGTCGAGTCCGCGTGTTGAATCTGCCGAGCCTACAAAAAAATAACAGCCCGGCACTTTTTCTTGCATGTAGGCCATGTCTTCGGCGCCCATCGTCACATAGGGCGCGGAGTCTATTTTTGTTTCAGGAAAAATTCGCCGCGCCGATTGCACAACGCTGGCTGTGATTCTTTCGTCATTGATCAGCGCGGGCGTGATGGGTGTAATTTCTATTTCGGATTCGCATCCCAGCGCCGCCGCCACACCGCTCACGATTTGCGCGAGTCGTTCGTGGACTTTTTGGCGGACTCGGCCTTCGAACGAGCGGATCGTCCCTTGAAGAATCGCCTCATGCGGAATCACATTGAAAGCCGTGCCTGAATGAAAAGTAGTGAACGAAACCACGGCCGTATCCAGCGGCGAGACGTTGCGCGCCACGATACTCTGCGCCGCACTGACAATTTGCGCGCCCGCCACGATCGGGTCTATCGTCGCATTTGGAATCGCACCGTGCCCGCCCTTGCCGATGATGCGAATGTGGAATTGCTCCGCGCAGGCCATCACTGGCCCGGCGGCGATGCCCAGCCAGCCGAGCGGACGTTCGTTCCATAAATGTAACGAGAGAGTCATATCCACTTTCGGTGCGTCGAGCACGCCGTCGCGCAGCATCCATTGTGCGCCGCCCATCTCTTCGCCGTTGCGGCCTTCTTCGGAGGGTTGGAAACAAAATTTGATGTTGCCTGCCAGCGAGTCTTTTTGCGCGTGCAGAATCTTTGCCACCGTCAGGCCAATGGACGTGTGGCCGTCATGTCCGCAGGCGTGCATGACGCCCGAGTTGAGCGAGACATATTCCGCGCCGGTCTCTTCGACGATGGGCAGGGCGTCCATGTCGAAGCGCAGTAAAAGCGTGGGGCCGGGTTTGCCGCCTTCGAGAAAGCCAACCACGCCCGTCTTGCCGACGCCTTTGGTCACCTCGAGGCCGAGTGACTCAAGTTCCTTGGCCACGATTCCGCCCGTGCGCACTTCGCGGAAGCCGAGTTCGGGGTGCATGTGAAAGTCGCGGCGCAGGGTTTGGGTGTAGGGGAATAATTCTTGGGCTTGATCTAGAATGAGGGTCATATGATGGATTCCTATCTGTAAGGATGTCGGTTTGAAAATTTGGAATCGGACAGCTTGCTGTCCGATAGTGCGGGAGCAAGCTCCCGCACTCCATAATGTGAAGTGAAATCAACCAACTCGTAATCCAGGTTGCTACCCGTTATACGGCAGACTCTGGTGTTGCGGCCCGTGACTTGGATAAATCCGCGTCACCTTGTGCGCGTGGATTTGGTTCCACGCTTCGAGCATTTCAGTTTGCTCCTCCATCACGAGCGAGCGCGGAGACAGGTCGCCGGTGAAGGCGGAGCCGTCGTCGAGAATCAGAGTGACGTGGTCCGCGCCGTGGCCCGGGGTGGGGATGATCTCGCCGCGCAGGCCAAGTTTGGCAAGGTAGGTGCGACTCTCGCTGAATTTGAGCAGGGCGTTGCCTGCATCGAGAATAGGCGTAATATTGATTCTTTTGTGGAGCATGTAATCGTTCAGTAATGCTGGCGCGCCCACTTGATTCTCCATCAAAATTAACGCGGCGCCCATGTCTTTCAGGTCTTGGACGAGTCCGGCATGGTCCATGTGAAAGTGACTGCACAGGATGTATTTGAAATCGGAAAGGCGAATCCCTGCGCGTTTGGCAATGGCTTTAAATTCTGCCAGTTCGCCCGGCCAGCCGCAATCAAGATGAGCTTGCCTTGGTTTGTGTCGAAGACATAGTATTGGGTGGAGTGTTGGACGAGGGTGACGAGGGGCATTGGAGTAAATACTTTTTAAACACAAAGGGCACAAAGGGCACGAAGGAAAACGCCCGGAAATAATCGCTTGCCTATAGAGTTTGTGGATCGTAAGCCAAACCTTTGTGTTCTTCGTGCCCTTCGTGGTGAAGGTCTTTAGACACAATCTAATCGTATCTCACCACGCGGAATTTTTCCTCGTAGCGCGGATTCTCGTCGGTGCTGTCTGTGGTGCGGCGGGTGCGCATGCGTTTGACGAGTTCTTCGGGGTCGCCGACTTGGGTCTTGTGATGCGTAAGGGCTTGCATTTTTACTTCCCATGTGGCGGTTACGTCCATGATGGTGTTGGGACTTGAAGTGAGTGAGCACCAAATCTCATTGGGCATGTGCGGCGCGA
This sequence comes from Anaerolineaceae bacterium, assembly GCA_009885445.1. Classification (GTDB taxonomy): domain Bacteria; phylum Chloroflexota; class Anaerolineae; order Anaerolineales; family Villigracilaceae; genus Denitrolinea. The sequence goes on from VFKQ01000069.1 coordinate 7,463, forward strand.
AACCCTCGATGAGCAATTCGGGGAAGAACACGGGACTGCCCGCGGCGGGGAAGACGGCGTCGAGTACCACTTGTCCGCAGGCGCGATGGTCGGGGTGGTTGAGGCCGTAGGTGGCGAATAAATTTTGCGGGTCGCAGGTGACGAGGATGTCGGGTTTGTGTTCGCGGATGACGCGTGTAACTTGTCGGCGCAGAGTCAGGTCTGGGACGAGGTACCCGTCCTCCAGGTCCAGAAAATGAACCGAGTGGGCGCCGATAACGGCTGAGGCGGCGCGCTGTTCGTCGTGTCGAATCGCACAGAGTTGGTCGGGCGTGAATTTATCCGGCGTGGTTTCGTCGTTGAAGCCTTTGTCGCCGCAGGTGAGCAGGACGACGGTGATTTCGTGGCCGGCGCGCGCCCACATGGCGAGCGTGCCGCCGCAGAAGAATTCAGGGTCGTCTGGGTGAGGGAGGATAACCAGGATTTTTTTGGGCGTATCCCAAACGCCGAAGGGGGCTGGAGTGTCTGTCATGATATGGAATAAGAAATACGCAGTACCGCGCGTTATGTACTGCGTATTTCGGGAGGGTTAATTTTTCTTTTCGGCGCGGGCTTTTCCGCAGGTACAGCCGCCGCCTTCGTGACGGTCGCACGGGGCTTGCGCCTTGCGACGCAGGGCTTCGAGTTCATCCCAGGGCTGGAGTTCTTCGCGGTCGAAGGCCACGGGATAGTTGCGTTCACCGGGTTCGCTGTCGAGCAGAACCATGACGGTGTTGCTCATCGGCATGATGTCGGTCACTTTGCCTTCGCCTTTGGGGGTGATGACGCGCTTGTTGCGCTTGGGCAGTTCTTTGCGCGCGGCCACGTATTGCTCGTATTCGTAAACGAGGCAACAGCGCAGACGTCCGCACATGCCGGTGATTTCGGTGGGCGTGAGCGAGATGCCTTGTTCTTTGGCCATCTTGATCGAGATGGGGCTGAACTCGGTCAGGAATTGCGAACAGCAACGATTCTCAAGTCCGCAGGCGCCCATGCCGCCGAGCAGTTTGGCCACATCGCGCGGACCGATCTGACGCAACTCGATTGCGGGCGCGGGGAATAGTTTTTGCATGTCGCGCTTGAGACTCTTGAGTTCCACTCTCTCTTCGCTTTCGGTGCTGAAGAGGAAAGCCAGCCGCGTGCCGTCATAGTTATATTCGGCGGCGACGATTTTGACGCCTTCGAGTTTGAGTTCGGAGGAGCGCGCGCGACATTCGATCATGGCTTCGGTCTGTTTGGATTGCCAGGATTGTTTGAGCAGAAGATCGCGCGGGGAGGCACGGCGCTCAATGCGCCTCCACCCGCCGTCGTCGGGGGTTGGAGGCGTTTCCTTAAGTAGAATCGCCACCTCGCCGAGATTCTTTCCTCGGGACGTGTCCACGATCACATGCTCGCCGACTTTGACGTCACTGACGGCGGTGCCGTCGAAGTGATAAATTTTTCCAATTTTGGTAAATCGTACACCGATGATGGGAGGTTTCATAGCGGCTATTATACCGTAGCGATTCTTCCATGGGGGTTGGCGTTTTGACAAGGGCGACGGTGCTATAATCTGCGATGTTGAGATAAAAATCATTCGCTGTGATTGTGGAAGGAGGTTCTTTTTAGGAAAATCTTCCCGCTCGTGTTCTCGTAAATGCCTTTACATTATCTGACTATCAAAGGAGAGAATATGAATCGCAACCGTTTTGCACGCAGGATCCTAACCAACCTGCTACTTGTTAGTATGTTTTTACTTTCGGCCTGTGGACCCAAAAAAGTGACCGGCTCGCTGACTGTGCTCGACTGGGCTGGATATGACGCTGTGGATTTTTGGGTGGACTTTGCAACCGCGTATCCCGATGTAACTGTCAACTTTGAAATTGGCTCGTCTGATGCTGACATCTATGCCAAAATGAAAGCTGGCGATCAGGCTGACATCTTCCATCCCTACACGGGCTGGTTGCAATTTTATGTGGACGAAGGACTCGTGGAAGAAATTGACACCAGTAAGTTGACCAACTGGGATAAGGTTCCCGAAGAGTTTAAAAAACTTGGCCAAATTAACGGCAAGCAATACTTCATCCCGTGGGATTGGGGCTTTAGTTCAATCCTCTATCGCACAGACAAGATTCCCGAAGGCGTCGACTCATGGTCCGCGTTGATGGACCCGGCCTACGCGGGTCACGTTTCGATGTGGGACGATGGGCCTGGCGCTGTGACTGTCTCCTCTTATATTCACGGTTATGACGAGACCGCCGTCACCGCCGATCAACTCGCGGCCATCAAAGCCGAATGGATTGCGCAACGCGACACCAATCTTTTCTATTGGGCGGGCGAACCTGAATTGACCGAAGCCATGGCCAACGGAGATGTGTGGGCCGCGTATGCCTGGCAGGGCGCTTATGCCACCTTGCTCGGTCAAGGTGTG
>VFKQ01000084.1 GCA_009885445.1 Anaerolineaceae bacterium
GGGGTAAGCGTGGGCGGCAAGGGTGTGTTCGTGGGCACAGGCGTGGCCGTTGGTTCTGGCGCGCCGACACTACAAGCGAGAATCGCCAGGGCATAGACGAGCGATGCAATCTTAACTGGCAAACGATTAGTAGACATTTCTCCTCCAATAAGTTGAATAGTGTTGGAATAGAAGTGTTTTAGGGGTATTTGCTTATATGTTAACCTCCCTTTTAAAATAGCGGATTACCAGCGCAGACCTGCGCCTATTGTTGCGGCCCCATCTCCTCACGGCTGTCATTGTCACGGCAATCCACCTTTCCAAGACACATGTATGAAGATCGTTTTTCAGGGGAGTGTTTCAGGAAAGCAAATACCCACCTGACAAAATATATTATAAGCATTTTTTCTGTGCGCGCAATCCTCCCGCATCTTGGCAAATACCGTACAATAGGAAACCTTCAGGAGAACCCATGCAACTCAGCCCACAAATTAAAAAACAGGTGCTCGACATTCAGCGCCTGGAGATCACCGAATATCACATTTACAAACGGCTGGCCGCAAAGGTGAAGTCGCCTGAGAACGCGAAGATTCTCGAGCGCATCGCGGCGGATGAACTCGGTCACTACGAGGGCTGGAAGAAAACCAGCGGCGAGGAAGTGGAGCCAAATTGGTGGAATGTTTGGTACTACTACTTAATCAGCCGCATTTTTGGCTTCACCTTCGGCATCAAGTTGATGGAGCGCACCGAAGAAGGCGCGCAACGTGATTACACTCCCCTGCTCGAAGTCAACCCCGACGCGGCCCGCTTTCAGCGCGAAGAAAAAGAGCACGAGCACGAACTGATCAACATGCTGGATGAGGAACTTCTGCGCTACGCCGGGTCGGTGGTGCTGGGACTCAACGATGCGCTGGTCGAACTCACCGGCGCACTCGCCGGGCTGACATTGGCCCTGCAAGACGTGAAGCTGATTGCCCTTTCGGGGCTGATCATCGGCATCGCCGCTTCGATGTCTATGGCGGCCAGCGAGTATCTGTCCACGCGTTCGGAGGAGACCACCAAGAAACCCGGGCTGGCCGCGTTCTACACGGGCGTCGCCTACATTATGACGGTCTCACTGCTGGTGCTCCCCTATCTTTTATTTGATAATTACTATCTCGCGCTGGGCATCACGCTGTGTACGGCGGTAATCATCATTGCCATGTTTAATTATTACATCTCTGTCGCCAAAGACGAATCGTTTCGCGAGCGCTTCACCGAGATGGCCGTGCTCAGTTTGAGTGTGGCCGCATTTAGTTTTGTGCTCGGATATTTCATGCGCATCTGGCTGGGTGTGGATGTCTAAAGCCCAGACCCGGCTTGGTCGGGCAAACCCGCTTCGGGCGCGGACCGTGAGGCGGGTTCGCCATCCGTAGCGCATCACAATAAAATGTCACCAGGAAAGTTTGCAGGGTTTGTCGGTTTTCTGGTCAATGCGGCGGCGCAATTGGGCGGGGTTGAGTTGAATATACAAGTGGGAAGTAACGGTCTTTTAAATCGAGAATTGGCTTTTCGAGGAAGTGATAGCTGAAAGAAGCGAGCAGGAATACAACTATTGCTGAGATGATGAGAGTCAGCGGTTTGGCAATGGACTCGCTCAGCCCAAATTCACGGATGTGGTGGGTAAACCAGATTACGGGGAAATGATAAACATACAAACCATAAGAGATTTTTCCGATATAGCTAAGCGCTTTCGAGTTCAGGAAACGCAAGAACAATTTCTCTTTGACCACCAGGTAGATTAACAATACACAGATGTAGTTAATGTAGGAATATCCCCAGACCTGTTTCAAGTCTTTTTCAATGGGGGCTTGAAACCCCAGCGCGGTACTCACGCCCCAGTCGCCTGTCGAAATGTAAGTAGTGGCGAAACCAATCAGCGGCAAAAGGATCAGCAGAACAATGAACTGAATCCGCGCTCTGGGAATATTGTAGCGGGTAATAAATGCGCCCAGCCCAAATGCGTCCAGGTGTGAGAATGGCAGAACGTAAGTGACCAGCGCCATATCGGAAGATAGGAAGGGCACATTTGTATATTTGTATAAGGCGCTGATGGCCAGTCTGAAGAGCGGGCCTGCAAGAATGGCGCCCAGAAATAGTTTTTTTAAATACTTTTGGGGGGTCAGGAAGAGGAGCAAGGGCCAGACGATATAAAATTGCTCCTCCACTGAAAGAGACCACAAGTGACCGATCAACCAGGACTCTTCAGAAAAAGCAGTACTCGCGTTGAAGAAATTGTATGCGTAAATTAGAGCGTATGGTAAATGTTCCTGGTAGCGTTGCATGTACGCCACTCGATATCCGTAATAGATAAGTATGGCCGTAATGCCCAGCATGACCGGCAGGTAGAAATAATAGAGTGGGAATATCCTGAGCATGCGGCGACCATAAAATTTCTTGAAGAACTCTGCCGTTGGCAACGAGTCTTTCATGCGCAAAAGAATATCTGTGATCAGAAAACCCGAGAGCACAAAAAAAAGCTGGACGCCCACCCATCCGAAATATATATAGTCGGTGTGCAATGAAAAGACCAACAGGAACGCAATGCCGCGAATGCCATCTAAACCAGGGATCATGCTGAAGTCTCCGGAACAAATTCAGGTTAACTCTAATTGCTTACCAGCCACCTGCTACGGCCCAGATGGGGTTTCGGTATCCGTGGGCAGAGGAGGGACTTCGGTATCTGTCGGCGTGGGTGTGGGTGTGTCGGTCGGCGTGTCGGTTGGCAGGTCGGTGGGCGGCGGGGGCAGAGTTGCCGTCGGAGTGGCTGTGGCCGTCGGGGTTGGAGGAATCGGTGTGGGCGGAATCGGTAAGTTCACCACGATGCGAATCAATTTTTCTGCGAAGGCATCCCTGGCGCCTTCAATGCGCAGACGCAAAATGTATGTGCCGTTTTGCAGACCGCCGAAATCGAGCATGGCCAGCGTATTATTTTTGACGGGCGCACTGCTCTCGGCGAGACGGTCCCAGTGGTCGCCGCTGTTATCGGCGCGGATGTCGAGAGTCCACGATTTGAATCCGCCGCTGGTAACGTCGGCACTGCCTTTTATTTCCAATTCAGAATCGCTGATGACTTCGCCATCTTTCAGGTTGCTGAAGGCCAGCGTGGGATGCGGGTCTTCGGGGCGACACTCGCGTTCGGGCGCGTAGACGGGGGTGCCGGGCAGGTTGTGCGCATCGAGCCAGTTCTTGCCGTCAAGTGTACCCAGCCACGCGCGCCCGAAGGGATCGTCCACGCGCATGGCGAGTTCGGCCTCTTCAACAAATTCGTTGCAGGCTGGCGAGGCTTCGAGTTTGGTCCATGTGTCAATCGTCAGTTTGCGCAGGAGGTCTTTGCTGGCCGGCAAAGGAAGTTGGTCGAAGGCGAAGATTTCGCGTTGCTGTCCGCCGCGGCACCATTGCGAGGGTTCCGTGCCGGAGATGGCGCAGATGATTTTTTCGATGATGCCCTGCGGCGGGACGAATTGACTCGCTGTGCCATTCGTCAATTTGGGCGCGGCGTATTGCATAAACGCGGACCAGATAGGCGCCGCGCCGGTGGAGCCGGTGGTGTTGAGCATGGGAGTGTAGTCCGCGTTGCCGATCCACACGCCGCTGACGATGTCTGGGGTGTAACCAATTGTCCAGTTGTCAAAAACCAATTGTCGCTCGTCCCCTTTTGCAGTGCCGCTGGTGCCGGTTTTGACGGCGGCAGGGAAGGGCAGGTTCAAAACTGAGTTGGGGCCGAACATCCACGAGCGGGCTTCGTTGTCTGAAAGAATCGAGGAGATTAGATAAGCATGTTCGGCGCGGATGATTTGTTCACCCTGCGCGTTTTCATCGTCAATGACGTTGCCCGCGAAATCTTCGATGCGCAAAATTGCAACGGGCGGGACTCGTTTGCCGCCATTGGCGAAGACCGCGTACGCGCCGGTCATTTCGAGCAGACTGACTTCGCCGCCGCCGAGGGTCAGCGCGAGACCGTAATCGGGCGCGGTCAGCGAGGTGATGCCGAGGCGCTCGGCCATTTCGATCATGCCATCTCTTTTGGGCGTGGATGGGTCGTCGTAAACGCCGATAAATTGCAGGGTCTTCACGGCGGGGATGTTAAACGAGTTGGACAGCGCCACGCGCACGGTGACGGGGCCGTGAAATTTTCCGTCGTAGTTGAGCGGTTGGTAGGCCGGGTTGACGCCGTCTGGAAAATCGGTGGGCACGTCCCAAATGAGGGTGGAGGGCGTCCAACCTTTTTCGAATGCGGCCACATAGGCGATTGGTTTAATAGAAGAGCCGGGCTGGCGCGTCTGGCTGACGGCCATATTATTTTGTCCGCCAATGGCGTCGTTGTAAAAATCCGCCGAGCCGACCATGACGAGAATCTCACCAGTGGAGGGTTGGATTGCGACCAGCGCGCCGTTGAAGGCATTTTTATCCGCGAGCGTCGCAACCTGTTCACTGAGGATTCGTTGCGCTTCATCTTGCAGGGCCGGGTCGAGCGTGGTGTAGACAGTGAAGCCCGAGCGATAAATCGTCTGCGCGTCATATTTTTGTTCGAGCAAATAGCGCACGTAGTTGACCCAGTGCGGATAACGAATGTTGATATCGGGCGGCGGGAAGTTGAAGTTGCGAATCTCGTCAGCAGATTGCGAAGCGACGACAGCATCCACGCAGACAGGCTCGGCGCTGTTGCTGACGGTGATACAGTTGCGTTCCGTGCTCAAGGCGTACATCAGCACGAGCACCTGATCGTTGCGCGCGAGTGTGGCATCGCGGTTTAGATAAATGTCATACACCGACGGAGATTGCGGCAGTCCAGCCAGAAACGCGGACTGGGCGAAAGTTAACTTGTCGGCAGTGGTGTGAAAATATGTCTCGGCGGCGGCTTCAATGCCATAAGCGCGATTGCCGTAATAGATTTCATTTAAATAAAGTTCAAGGATTTCGTCTTTGCTGTAACGACGCGTCAACTCAGCGGCCAGAATAATTTCGCGCGCCTTGCGCGAGATCGTCCGCTGGGCGCGCTCCTCAGGCGTGAGCAAAAGCGCGCGCGCCAATTGTTGCGTGATCGTAGACGCGCCGCCGCCTTGTCCGCCGGTGCGATAGTTTTCCCACAACGCGCGCACGATGGCCACTGCGTCGAAGCCCGGGTGGGTATAAAAATCTTTGTCTTCGGTGGCGATGGTTGCGGCCACCAAAGAGGGCGAAATTTTTTCGAGCGGCACAAAGGTGCGCCGGCCCGCGTTCGGGTCGGTGATTTCGTACAGCGAATTTCCGTTGCGATCAAGAATGCGCGTGGTCTCAAATTGCGAAGCGCGCGATTGCAGATCGTCCACGCTGGGCAGTGCCCGCGCGATGGAATAATACTGATACAACGCATACGTCACGCCGATTAACACGACGACGATGCCGAGGAAGACCGAGCCGATCAGCCCGTAGACGAAACAGCCCCACGCCCGTTTCGGGTTGCCCGACCCGCTCACAGCGCGGCGCGGAGTCGTCTTCGAGTCGCTGATGGCCAATTGGACGCGCGTCCCCTCCGAGTCCACTTCGCTGACGCGGCGCGGGAGCGGCATGTTGTTCGCATCCAGGCGCACGGGTGACGTGTTGGCCTGCACGCGCGGACTGGCCGTGACGGGCTTGAGGTCTGGGCGTGTTTCCTCTTCGGAGCGCAGCAGGCGTTTAATTTTGTCGGTGTTGTCGTCGGGCATGAATTATCTCGGGTAGATGTTCGTAGGGGCACGGCGCCGCCGTGCCCCTACGAACAATTGAATTCAAAAAATTATTTCGGTTTAGACGCCACCAACAGGGTCAACGTTCCCTTCATTAACTGTTCATCTTTGTGATTGCGCACATCAATGCCCACCATCGCCAACCCGCCACCGGCGCGCGGCACGGCCTTCAATTCTTTTACATCCATCAGCGCGTGGATGGTGTCGCCGATGAAGATGGGCTTGATGAACTTCCACTCATGAATCTCGCGGAAGGCGATGACCGTGCCTTCGAGCACGCCGGTGCGCATGAGCAAACCCACCGCAACGGAGAGTCCCAGCAAACCGTGCGCGATGCGCTGACCAAACTGTGTGCCCGCCGCAAAGTGCGCGTCGGTGTGAATCTGGTTGTAGTCGCCAGTCAATCCGGCGAAATTCACAATGTCGCCCTCGCTGACGGTGCGCGGCAGGGTGGTTAATTTTTGATCTAAAGTAAATTCTTCAAAGTAAAGTCCGGGCATGGGATAGTCTCCTAGTCTCAAAGGTCTGAGTAGTCTAATGGGTCTTCCAACAGCCGACTACTTAGACCACTCCACAAATTATACCTGCCCTCATTCCCAATCTGCTACAATCAACGCATGCCCTCATGGAATCTCACCAACGGCGACCCGCTGCACCTCAGCCTCGCCGCTGACGCCCGCTTCGGCGGCGCGGA
>VFKQ01000246.1 GCA_009885445.1 Anaerolineaceae bacterium
ACCGCGCCGATGCCGATCAGTCCCACGCCTTGAAATGCCGACGGCACACGCAGGGCCTGGTCGAAAGCCTCGGTCAGCGTGTCGAGGCCGAGGAAAATTAGCAGGCCTGTGGTGATGGCCATCAAGAAGGTCATCCACTTGCGGTTCAGTGTGCGCAGGGCCGGCAACCAGAAGATGCCCAGGAAAATGGGAATCACGCCCACATATAAGCCAATGAGTGTGAAGCCCAGAAAAGTTCTCTGATTCGGTTGCGGTGTGACAAAGGCGACAGGAATCTCCACGTCAAATGGAATCGAGTTGGAGGTAAATATACGCACCGCGTAGGCTTCAGCCTCCGTCCACGCGTAATTGATGCTGATGGTCGCGCGCCCGAAGCGCGGAATTTCCGCGGAAGGGCTGACCGTGAAAGGCATCACCGCGTCATTGACGATGATCTGCGCGACGGTCAATGTGTTTGGGCCTGTATTTTGCACGAGCACATCGATACGGTCGAGTTCGAGTTGGTAGCGTTCGATGGAAAGTGTTTCGATTGGCGCGGCCACTTTGAAATGTAGTCCGCCGCCCGTGCGCAGGAAGACCAAAATCACTGCCACCAGCAAAATGACGGGGAGCAGGAGCAGGACGAAGGTCCGCAAGGTGAAGCGTTTTTCAGGGGTGGGGGGAGTCTGTTGTTCCATCATCGCCTCTTAAGGAAGAACCTCGAACATGCCGTTCCAGCCAAGTTCCGCAAACTCGGTGACGTGGGCGTGGAACATGTACATGCCGGGATATTTATAGGTGAACTCAAGGATGCCGCGTTGGGCCTGCCCCAGGATGATTGTGTCGGTGAATTCAGAGGGCGTCAGGCTTGTGCCTGTGGGATAGTATTGAAAGAAATTTGCATGCAAGTGGAAGGAGTTGATCAGATCAAACTCCAAAATGTTAACCAGATAGATGCGCACCGTTTCGTTGATGTGAATTTGAATCGGATGATTTTGATAATAGAACGGAATGGCGTTGACCGCGTAAAAATCATTGACGTTATCGAAATCAATATCGAAGCCGCTCATCACCATGACCATTTCATAATCCACAGGCGGGCGGCCTCCCACGGGGTCAACGATGAACGCGCCGTAGAGTCCCTTCGCAATGTGACGCGCCAGCGGAAAAACATGACAATGATAAAGATGCACCCCAAACGGTTCGGCGTTGAATTCATAAACAAACTCACCGCCAGGTTCCACGTTGCCGCCCGGGCCGGTGCCGGGCACGCCGTCCATTTCGCTCGGGTGAAAACCGTGAAAGTGCATCGAGTGCGGATGTGTACTGCCGTTGCGCATCTTGATGCGAATGCGGTCGCCTTCGCTGGCGCGAAAAGTGGGACCCGGCACACGGCCGTTATACGTCCACGCTTCATACTCAATGCCGGGCGCCACTTCAATCATCTTGTTGAACACATCCACTTCGTACTCGCGCAATCTCTGTCCGTTCGGCAAAATTGAAACCTTGCCATAATCAAAATCGGTCAAAATTTGGCCCGGGTCGAAGCCGTTCTTTTTGTGATCCACATCGCCCATGCCGGGCAGGCCGTCGTGGTCCATGCTATGTGGCGGTTGTTCACCCTGATGGTGCGGGCTGGCCTTTGCCGCCTTGTTGTTTCCATTAAGCAAAGCCGCGCCCGCCGCCCCGAGCAGGCCCAGCCCGCCGGCTTTAAGAAAGTCCCTACGCGTGATCATTTTGGTCATGTTGCCTCCGTAAACAAATATTATCTAAAACTAAATTTAGGCTTACCTAAATATTTTAGACCGACTAGCGCGATCTGTCAACCCTGAAATCAAAGTGCTTTTCGCCTGTGGTATATTCGCGGCGATGTCCCTTTACCTGCACGATATTCCGCTCGATGTGGCCCAGGCCCGTTTTCAACAAGCTCTGGAAGAATCCGGCTTGTGGAAAATTCTCGGCATAGAAAAAATTTCACTGGATGAACACGCCCTGGGCCGCGTCCTTGCTGAACCTGTGTGGGCAAAAATTTCATCGCCGCATTATCACGCTTCGGCCATGGATGGATTCGCCGTCCGCGCGGAGGACACGCTCGGAGCGGGACCCAGCACCCCAATCACGCTTCAATCCGCGCTTCAAGCGGGTTACCTCGACACCGGCGACTCGCTCCCCGAATCATTTGATGCAGTCATTCCCATCGAAAATGTTGAACCCATAAATGAAGACGGCGTGCCCGCTGACAATCCGCGCGCGCCCTTTGCCATTCGCATCCGCGCCGCCGTCCCGCCGTGGAGTCAGGTGCGCCCGCTCGGCGAAGACATTGTCGCCACCCAACTCGTCCTGCCCGCCGGACAAATTTTGCGCCCCGCCGATTTGGGCGCGGCGGCGGCCTCGGGGCACACAGAATTAAATGTCGCCCGTCAACCGCGTGTGGCGATTCTGCCCACAGGCTCGGAACTCGTGCCGATTGGCTCGGCACTTAAGAGCGGCGACATCCTCGAATACAACTCGCTGGTGATGGCCGCGCAAATCAAAGCCATGGGCGGCATCCCAACTCGCTATCCAATCATCCGCGATGACTTTGATTTAATTTGCGCGCGTGTGACCGAAGCCGCGCGTGATCATGATTTAATTTTGCTCAACGCCGGCTCCTCCGCCGGAGCAGAAGATTTTTCTGCGCGGGTTGTAGAAAAACTTGGCGCACTTTTGGTTCACGGCGTCGCCGTCCGCCCCGGGCACCCGGTGATTCTGGGCATGGTTAATCTACAGCCATCAGTGATCAGTGATCAGTTATCAGTGACCAGTCTCCAGTCCCCAATTCTCCAATCCTCCACTTCTCACTTTCCAGTCCCCATCCTCGGCGTCCCCGGTTACCCCGTCTCTGCGGCGATGACGATAGACATCTTCGTTGAGCCGCTTCTCGCGCGCTGGCTCGGACGCGCGCCGCTGACTCTGCCAACCGAGTCCGCCACGTTGACGCGCAAAATTGTCTCGCCGCCCGGCGACGATGACTACGTGCGCGTGGCGTTGGGGCGTGTGGGTGAAAAACTTTTGGCCGCGCCGCTTGCGCGTGGGGCAGGCGTGATTACGTCGTTGGTGAAAGCCGACGGCTTGCTGGTCTTGCCGCGCGGCGAGCAGGGCGCAGAGGCGGGGCAACAGCTGAGTGTGCGTTTGCTACGTCCGCGCGCGGAGTTAGAGAACGCCATTTTTTGCAGTGGCTCGCACGATGTCATTTTGGATTTAATGGCGCAACATTTATCGCGCGCGAATCGCAGATTGGTGTCGGCCAATGTGGGTTCGCAGGGCGGACTGATCGCGTTGAAGCGCGGCGAGGCGCATTTGGCTGGCACACATTTGTTAGACGCGGCCAGCGGCGAGTACAACTTGTCTGCGCTGAAACAATATTTGCCCGAGGTGCGCGTGCGCTTGACGGCGTTAGTGATGCGCGATCAGGGTTTGATGGTGCGGCGCGGAAACCCAAAGGGAGTCAAAAGCCTGGGCGACCTAACCCGCTCTGAGGGCGGCGGCGAGGCGCGCGTCAGATTCGTTAATCGTCAGCGTGGTGCGGGTACGCGCGTCCTGTTGGATTATCATCTTGCCTTATTGGGGATAGCCCAGCCCACAATTTGGGGCTACAATCAGGAAGAATATACGCACTTGGGTGTGGCCGCCGCAATCGCTTCGGGCCGCGCCGATTGCGGGTTGGGCATCCCCGCCGCCGCGCAGGCGTTGGATTTGGATTTTGTGCCGCTGTTTCAAGAGCGTTATGATTTGGCGATACCGCTGATTTTTGCAGACAGTTCCTTGCTGGCCCCGCTTAATAATTTATTGCACGACACAGCTTTTCGCGCAGAAGTTGCCGCATTGCCCGGGTATGATGTGGGCGTGATGGGGCAGATTATTTTGGAGACAACATGAACGAAGCCTTGATTATTGACGACAATCGCAACACCGCCGATGCACTGCAACAAATGTTGGAGGTGCTGGGTATTCCGGCGCGCACGGCGTATGGCTCCAGCCCGGCCATGGCCGCGCTTTCGAGTATGACGCCGCACCTCATCCTTTTGGACATCAACATGCCCGGTGTGGATGGCACTGAAATTCTGGCGTTTTTGCGCCGTGAACCGCGCTTGATGGCGATGCCGGTGATTGTGATTACCTCCGACGACCAGCCCGAGACTCGTCAACGTGTGATGGAGGGCGGGGCCGTGGCGATGTTGATTAAGCCGGCCACGTTCGACGAACTCGAAGCGGCGCTGAAGAAAGCAAATATTATTTAGCTGGCTGGGATTAAATTAAAAACGCACTCCGCGAGGGGTGCGTTTTTTTTGTTTGGCGCGGGTCACTTTAAATACAAATCAAAATATGCTATCGTGCGATCCATGGCTAGCGTGAAATAATTAGAGATGTTATGGTTATCGCTTTCGTAGATGTAAAACTCGTAGGGCAGATGCAGTGAGTTTAAATGCAAGGCAAGGTTTTCAGAAAACATAATCGGCACATCTTCATCAGCGCCGCCATGGTGCAGTTGTAGCGGACCGGAAATGTCGGCGAGATAGGTGTTGGCTGAAACCGAATCCCAAAACTGCGGGTTCTCTTGTGGCGTGCCGAATTGCTGTACCCATTCTGTGCGCCAGCCCACGCCGCGCGAACTTGGCGAGGGTGTGAATGAACCTGTCCGTCGCCAGTTGTAAAGTAAATCAGAATATGGCGCGACCACGCCTGCCCAGATGACGCCGACTTTTACGTCTGACGTGGCGACCATCGCGCGCAAGGTGAGAAAGCCGCCCATCGAATGCCCCCACATGCCGATTCTTTCAGGGTTGGCTTGTGCGAATTGTTTAATTGAAGCCACTGCGTTTAACACATCCACTGCGTAACCAGGGTCGCCGTATGCGCCGCGCGATTCGCCTTGTGAATTATCATGTCCGCGATAGTCAATGCGAAAGACGATGTAGCCGCTAAGCGCGATGCGGTCTACATAATTGATGTAGCGTTCGGTGGTGCGATATTCGTCTGGTGGAATATAACCATGATTAAACACAATTGCAGGCCAGCCGTCTGGGGGCATCTCGCCATCGGGGACGGTTAACAGCGCGTAAATTTTGTAACCCTCCGAAAGATAAAACGCATAATAACGGCGATAGTTTGCGCCTCTATCCAATTCATCCTCAATAAAAATTTCACTTCCCGAATAATTCCCCGCGCGCAATGCCGCAATTGACATTGCATGGGGAATCGGGGTGGGGAAGGAAGTTAGTGTGGGGAACAGTGTCAGTGTTGGCGTGGGCGGCGTGACCGGCGCGACACGTGTGCTCGTGGAAGATGGAATCGGAGAAGCTGGCGCGACTGTACTTGTCCCACTTGGCAATGAGTTTTTAGCGCATGCGCTGATCAATAAAATGCTGGTTAATAAAATCGAAATAAGCCGCTTCATTTTTATCCTTTGAATTGCGTGCTTTATAATACCGCACAGACAACACGGGAAACAAAACCATTATGAATTTCTTAACTCGACTTTCTCAACCCACAGCTTTGATTCTGGATGGGGCCACCGGCACCGAATTAAACAGACGCAGCGTCGACACTGGACTCCCGCTCTGGTCGGCGAACGCATTACTCACGGACGGCGGGTCGGGCGTGCTGAGACAAATCCACGCTGATTATTTGTCCGCCGGCGCAGACATTATCACCACGAACACATTTCGCACCCATCGTCGCGCGCTGATTCCCAGCGGACAAGCGCATCGCGCCCTCGAGTTGACTCGCCGCGCAGTGGACATTGCGCGTGCCGCGATTACGAGTGTGCCGTCAGCGAGTCCGCGCTTTGTGGCGGGATCGATCTCCACGCTCGAAGATTGTTATCGCCCAGACCTGGTTCCCGCTGACGAAGAGTTGCGCACCGAACATGCCGAGCGCGTTGCGGATTTATTCGCAAGCGGCGTGGATGTGCTTTTGATTGAAACGATTAACACGATTCGTGAAGCGAAGACGATTGCGCAGTTTGCTGTTGACACTGGCTTGCCGGTCATCGTCAGCTTTGTGTGCGCACGGGATGGGCGCATACTTTCGGGCGAGAGTCTCGCAGACGCGGCGCGGGAACTGCTCGGGTTGGGCGTATCCGCTTTGGGCGTGAACTGTGCGCCGACGCCGCAGTTGGCGAATCCGCTCGGGGAGTTGCAGTCCGCTTGCCCGCCCGAGTTCCCATTAATCGCCTATGGAAATATTGGTTATGCCGACGATGAAGTGGGCTGGGTCAACACGGACGCGGAAGACCCCGCCGCGTATGCCGCGCACGCGTCGCATTGGCCTGCGAAGATTATCGGCGGGTGTTGCGGGACGACGCCTGCGCATATCCACGAACTTCGCGCAAGATTTTGACGGATTAATATACTAGAAAAACATGATAAATATTTGACTATTTAGGCTGTCCCTGCTATAATGCCGGACGCTTTGAAAAACCCGCTGTTTGGCGTTATTTTTTAGGAGAATGAATGTCGAATCTGGTCATTAAGAACTTGCACGTCTCCATTGAAGGAAAGGAAATCCTCAAGGGACTGGACTTAACAGTGGAGCAGGGGAAAATTCACGCAATCATGGGGCCGAACGGAACTGGAAAATCTACGCTGGCTTACACTTTGATGGGGCACCCGAGCTACACGGTCACCGCTGGTGAAGTTTATTTCAAAGACCAAAACCTGCTCGAATTGAAACCCGATGAGCGCTCGCGCCTGGGGGTCTTCCTCGCCTTTCAATATCCCGTCGCCATCCCGGGTGTGACCGTGGCGAACTTCCTGCGCTCGGCGCTGAACGCTCGCCGTCGCGCAATTAACCCCGAAGATAAAGGCATGCCCATCCCCGAGTTCCGCAAAGTGCTCAAGGCCGAGATGGACGCGCTGAAGATGGATCACAATTTCGCGGGCCGCTATCTCAACGACGGCTTCTCGGGCGGAGAAAAGAAGCGCGCCGAGATTCTGCAAATGGCGACTCTTAAACCTGAGATTGCCATCCTCGACGAAACCGACTCGGGCCTCGACATTGACGCCCTGCGCGTCGTCGCGGACGGAGTCAACGCCCTGAGCGGGCCTAACCTTGGCATCCTCGTCATTACTCATTATCAGCGCTTGCTCAACTATATTAAGCCCGACTACGTCCACGTGATGTTGGATGGACGCATCGTCGAATCTGGCGGACCCGAGCTGGCCTTGCACCTTGAAGACCAGGGCTACGACTGGGTGCGCGAGAAGCATGAA
>VFKQ01000021.1 GCA_009885445.1 Anaerolineaceae bacterium
GGAATTGGTTTGCCAGGCGGCGCGGTGTACATTGAGCGCTGGCGTTTGAAGAGTCGCATGTGGCAGAGCATGGTCTCGCTGGCCGGGCCGAGCGCGAATTTTCTGGTGTTGATCGTGCTGTCGATTGCTCTGCGATTTGCTCCGGAAGGCTCACATGCCATGAACAGCCCGTGGCCGGGAATTGCTTTTCTGGCGCAATTGCAAGCCTGGGCGCTGGTGATTAATCTGATTCCACTTCCGCCATTCGATGGCTACGGAATCGTAGAACCGTTTTTGCCGATTCACTGGCAGGAGCGGGTTAACTCGGTACGCGGCTGGTTGCCGTTGGTGGTGTTGGCTTTACTCTTCTTTGTCCCCTTCGTGAGTTTCTTGATCTCGATACAGGTATCCATCATCGCCGGTGTGGTTGGCGTGCCCTATGAGACAATGGTGGAAGGGTATGATCGTTTCAGGTTTTGGGAGTTGTAGAAAGTCGTCTTTTAGCAGGGTTAATATCTTAAACAAAGAAGGCCTCCGAGCAAAAACTCGGAGGCCTTCTTGTCTACTTGTCTACGTGTGTCTACCTGTCTACTTCCCTCACTGCGCGTACAGCGCGAGGAACTCGTCCCAACCTGTCATTAGAGAGAAGTCGATGCCGAGGTAGTAGGTGTAGTTGGAATCTTTTTGGCTGGCCTTCGAGATGTGATAGATGCTGATACCATACACGTCGTTGTAACCCTTGACATGGCGCTCGTGCAAGATTACGGCCGTGATGGCGTTCATCACCGCCACGCTCTTGGATTTAATATTCGCATCGCTGACGTTACGATTCATCTCATAAGCCATGTCGTACAGGTCTTTATCCATGGGCGCCTGCCAAAAATTGCGCGTGGCGGTGAAGGCCTTGGCATACTTGGAGCGATTCGCGCCAAGGCCGTTCTTCAACGCAATAGACCAGTTGTTGACGGCCGTCATCAGTGCATCAAAACGCGCGTCCACGGCCACAGCGGACCAGGTCTTGTCTTTGCTCGCGCTCTGGCTGGTGGCAATGGCAACTTGATCAGCGGTCATATTGGGGTTGGCCGCCAGTTGAGCAAGAACAATGTCATATTCGATGCCGTCCCAGCCCACATATTCCTGTGAAGCAGAGACCGCAGTGGCGTGACCATGCCAGAGATTGAAAATCTCAATCGAGGCCATGTTGCAACCGTCGTAACCGATGACGTCAATAAAGCCGAGCGTGGGAATGGCGGCTTTCATTTCATCATAGTCCAATGTATCGGCGCTGGTGTCATCCAACATCACATAGCCCGGGTGCCAGTTCCAGCCGTGGCCCCAGAAGTAGAGCACGTAATGGTCGGCGGGGTAATTGGTTTTCGACCATGAAACAAAGTCAATTAAAGTTTGCGGGTCGCCCATATTCTTTTCGCCCCAATCGGCCACGGCGCTGGCCGCGTCTGCGACCATGCCGGTGGTGACGTGGTAGAGTTTCGTCGTCTGCCAGTCACCGCGGCTGGTGTCGTAACCCGGCGCACGATCCGCGAGAGCCACGACTTGCACGTTGGCGCTGGAGCCGGTGGGCGCCAGTTCTAATTCGAGATCTTTGACCACGTAATCTTCAAGGTTATTGTCGCCGGAGATGTAAACCATCACGGTCCACTTCGCGCGGGGAGCGGGTGCCGCCACCGCAGGGCCGATGCTGGTGCCGAACAAAACAAAGATGAACAGCACAGTCGCCAACAAACGCAGGTTTCGTTTCATGGTTCCTCCAGGAGAAAAGATGTGGAGCAAGGCGCTCGCTTGAGTTTTGAAACACCATCGCCGCAAAAAAGTGACTGTGCAAAAAATAAAACTCGCAGGCCGTGTTTACCTGTTTACCTGTCTCCGTGCCCACGTTCCTATTCGTCCAGCCCTAAAAACTGAAAGTAAGCAAAGCCCAGCGCGATGACAGCATAAATGACCACCACCAGCCAGCCCATGCCGCTCATCACGCCGCTGAGAGTGGCATTCAACGCCACCACACAGCCAAGTCCGGCGCCAGCGATGTTGGCCAGATTGATCGCGCGGCGCGCCTTGAAGTCGGTCACATCCAATGCGAACAAAGTGATCAACGCGCTGACGGTTAACTCAGCGGCCAAAAATTTTGCCAGCGTCTGCGCATCGTTGGTGTTATCCATGCCAAACATCTTCAACATCAACGGCGTCATCAACAGCAGACCCAGCGCAAAGACGAGTCCCAGCGCGGTGTTGAGCATATATAGATTGCGTAATTTCATTTTTTCTCCTTGAGAAATTTCTTTCATTCTATGACAACCCAGCCTCATCCTAAATGATACGCGTGTACTGCGGCGGCATCGAATAAACAAAAATCAACTCGCGCGTGTCGGCCTGGGCGGGCTTCCACATTTGGAAGTCAGAGTCAATTGTCACCACGCGCGCGCCAACTTTTAATTGATTCAACAAATACGATTCAAGCCGCGCCAGTTGTTTCGACGTGGCATAAATAAAGACGACGTCTGCGCCGGAGAGATTCGCGCGATAATAATTCTCGAGCCTCACGCGGACCTTTGAGCGGACTCCGCTCCGAATCACATTCACCCAGCTGACGAGGCACTGCGTCGGCCCCACGTCTATGCCGGTTGCGTTTGCGCCAAATTCGCGCGCGGCGATGACGAGCGAACGCCCGTCGGCGCAACCCAGCTCATAGAACGCCTCACCCGCTTTCAGGTCCGCCAGACGAAGCGCGGCGCGGATGCGCTCGGGGCGCGTGGGCACGGAGGGCAATCCATAAACAGCGGGGACGAGAATCCACATGAGCATGAGAATCAAAATAATCAATAAAAGAATGAGCGTAAAAGTCTGCATGGTTTCTCCTTCACTTGTTTACCTGTTTACGTGTCTACCTACTCATGATGCCGCGAAACATACCACACCGCGCCGAGGGCCAACACGTTCATGCCGATGGCCGCAAAGGTGACGTATGAAAAACCCAGCGCGTACAACCCGGCAGTAGACAGTGCGCCGAGCGCGCGACCCAGCGATTGCGTGGCGCCGTTGAAGGCCAGCGTGGTGGCACGCGCGCGCGGCATCACTTCACTCATCATCGAAATCTGGCTGACCATGGTGAATTCAAATGTTAGATAAAAGAGGAACAGGCCGATCAATGCGCCAGTTTGGGTGCGGCCAATCACAGGCAGGAGCGCCAGGGCAAGACAGTTGAGCAATAGTCCCGTGCCCACCGCGCGGACTTTGCCGATGCGGTCGGCGAGCAGTGCCACGAGTCCTTCGCCGCTCAATTCAGAAACGCCAATGACGGCGGCGGCGGCGGCCAGGGCCGCAATTTTTAATTGAAATGAATCTTCAAGCCACACGCCAAATAAAATGTTGACAAGTTCATTGGCCGCGCTGGCCGAGAGGCCGATCAAAAGCGCAACGATGACCGAGGGCGAAGTGACGATTGCACGCAAGTTGCCGAGTACGCCGTCTGCGTGGTGCTCGGGCATGTGCACATCGCGAATATTATAGAAGACGAAGAGCAAGGCCAGCGCGCCGAGCACCGCCAATATTTTGAAAGGCGCAGACCAGTCAAATTTTGAAATCAAAAACGCCATGGCCGGAATGCCGAGAATGAACGCCAGCGACCAGCCAAACTCGGTGATGGCAAGCGCCGTGCCGCGGCGCTGATATGGAATCTCGTCTGAGAGATACGCGGCCATTGAGGGATCAAAAAAAGCCTTGCCGAGGATGGCCAGAATCAGGCTGATGCCGAGCGTCGTCAGCGAGGGCCAGAAGGCGCTGAGACTCATCGCGCCCACGAAGAGACTCAGCCCGAGCAACATGCCGAAGCGCCGTCCGCGCGTTTCGATGAAAGGGAAAACCAGCGGCGCCAGCGCGCCAAACAGCGAGCGGTTGGCCAGCAACAACGTGACAGTGGTCACGTCTACGCCGAGGGCGCGCGCGAAAGTGCTAATGAACGGATAGATCATCCGATGCGCGGTGTTGATGGTCATGCGGATGAGGGTGAAGAGCAGGAGTTTTAGGCGCGGCATAAGAGGATTGTATCAATAAAAAAACCTTGCAAAGTTTAGGGCTTTGCAAGGTTCAATGATGGGAGTAAAGTGACAGTCACCAACAAGAGAAATCTCTAAAAAAAAATTCGCGTCACCTGCCCTGGCGGGCGGTGCCAGGGAAGATCACGGAGAAAAACCTTTAAAAATCTCTGTGGACTCCGTGTTCTTTATAACCCTGTGGGCTGTGGTTAATGCTCTTTTCTTGTGTAAA
>VFKQ01000116.1 GCA_009885445.1 Anaerolineaceae bacterium
AAACTCGGCGCGGCGCATGGACTCAAGGTGGGCGAGGACTGGTTCCTGGCTTTCTCGCCCGAGCGCGTGGACCCGGGCCGCACCGACTGGACGACGATCAACACGCCGAAAGTTCTGGGCGGAATCACCGAGGCCTGCACAGAGGTCGCGTCTATTTGGTATGAGGGCGCAATAAAAACCGTGCATCGCGTTTCAACGGCAGAAGCGGCTGAGATGGCGAAACTGCTCGAGAATACTTTCCGCATGATTAATATCGGCATGGTCAACGAACTCGCGATCATGTGTCAGCATCTCAACGTGGACGTGTGGGAGGTCATCGACGCGGCGGCGAGTAAGCCGTTCGGCTTTATGAAGTTCACGCCCGGCCCCGGCCTGGGCGGGCACTGCATTCCGATTGACCCGCTCTACCTTTCGTGGAAGATGAAGTCGTTTAATTACAACGCGCGCTTCATCGAACTGGCCGACGAGATTAACACCAACATGCCGCGCTATGTCGTCAGCCGCCTGCTGGACGCGATGAATGATCGCAGCAAAACATTGAAGGGCAACAAAATATTGATTCTCGGCGTGGCCTACAAGCCCGATGTGGACGATGTGCGCGAGTCTCCGGCGTTGGACGTGATCGGCCTGCTCAAACAAAAAGGCGCGCTGGTGGAATATCACGACCCGCACATCGCGCACATCCATCACGAATCGGACGGCTGGCACATGCACAGTGTGCCAGACTTGCAAAAATCTGTGCGCGAAGCAGACGCGGTGGTGGTTATCACGAATCACAAGTCTTACGATTACGCCGAAATTCTTAAAGAAGCGCAATTCGTCTTCGACACGCGCAATGCGACGGGCAAGATTGGCAAAGGCAACGAGAAGGTTGTCAGACTCTAGTTGTCAAAAGTCGAAGGTCAAAGGTCACGCGACTTTCGACTTTTGACTTTCGACCTGTAACCAAAGGAACAATATGTCACACTACTTAGTCACCGGGGCGGCAGGATTCATTGGCGCGCGAACATCATCAATGCTCATCGAGCAGGGACACACCGTCGTCGGCGTGGACAACATGAACGACGCCTACGACGTGCGCATCAAGGAATATCGACTCAAACGATTGCAAGCCCTGCCCAATTTTGAATTCGTCCGCGCCGATATTTCAGACCGCGAGATTCTCAATCGTAAATCTGCAATCGTAAATCGTAAATTCGACGCAGTTGTAAATCTCGCCGCGCGTGCGGGTGTGCGCTTCAGCGTGGAAAATCCGTGGACCTTTTTAGAATCAAATGTGATGGGCACACTCAACATGCTCGAACTGTGCAAGCAGACAGGTTGTCCGAAATTTTTGCTCGCTTCGACTTCCAGCATCTACGGCGAGAATCCGCCCTACCCCACGCCCGAAACGGCTTCAAGCAGTGAGCCGCTTCAACCTTATGCCGCCAGCAAGAAAGGCGCGGAGGTGCTCGCGCACAGTTATCATCACCTGCACGGCATAGACGTGAGCGTTGTGCGCTACTTCACTGTCTATGGCCCCGCAGGCCGACCCGACCTGGCCATGTTCCGCTTCGTGCAATGGGTCAGCGAGGGACGTCCCGTGCTGATTAACGGTGACGGGAAACAGTCGCGCGGATTCACCTTCGTGGACGATATCGCCCGCGGCACGATTGCGGCGCTGAAACCGCTCGGCTTTGAAGTCATCAACCTCGGCGGACATGAGGTCATCACCATCAACGAACTCGTCAGCTTGACCGAGGAACTCGTGGGCAAACCCGCTCAACTTAAGTACGGCCCGCCCAACATGGCAGACATGTTCCAGAACTGGGCCGACGTCTCGAAGGCGCGTCAACTTTTGGGTTGGAGTCCACAAGTGGATTTGCGCGATGGATTGATGGAGTTGGTTAATTGGTATCGCGAAGAACGCGAATGGGCGAAAGATATTATTACTGCGTAATTAGTAATTGGTAATTTGCCAATTACCAATTACGTTTTTCTTTGCCTTCATGCAACAATCCCAACCCCAACCCTCCTGGCAAACCGACACCCTGCTCAAGCGCGTCCTGCGTAACAGCGGACATTTATTTTCGAGCACCACCATCTCCGCCGCGTTGGGAGTGGTGCAGGGCATTCTCGCGGCGCGTTTGCTCGGCGATGCGGGTTACGGACTCGTCGCTGGCATCGTCATGGTCTTCGCCACAAACGTAAATCGTCTGCTTTCGTTTCGCATGAGCGAAGTGACCGTGAAATATGTCGGCGAAGCGTTTGCGCAAAATAACAAACCGCGCGCCGCCGCGCTGGTAAAAAGCATCGGGCTGACAGAGGCCGCCACTTCGATTCTCGCCTATCTCGTTTTGCTCGCGCTCACTCCCTGGGCCGCGCAGACTTTCGCCAAAGACCCGGCTACTGCGAATCTCTTTCGCATCTATGGACTGTTCCTGCTGGCGAACATTGTTTACGAAACATCCAGCGGCGTTTTGCAAACTTTCAAACGCTTCGACCGCCTCGCCGCGGTCAATCTGATTCAGTCCATACTCACTTTCATCCTCATCGCGGCCGCATTTCTTTTGCACGGCACCCTCGTCCACGTTTTGCTGGCCTATCTCGCCGGAAAAACTCTTGCGGGCATCACCATCATCTGGCTCGCCGCGCTGGAATTAAATCGCAACCTCGGCCCCTCCTGGTGGCAGTCACGCGATCAAGAACTGAAAACTGATCACTGGTCACTGATCACTGGAAACTCTTCATCTTTCATCTTTCATCCTTCATCTTTTCTCCCCTTCGCCCTCAACACCAACCTCAACGGCACTGTCAACCTCATCGTGCGCGACTCGCCGACTCTGCTCCTCGCCCTCTTTGTCACGCCCGCCGAAGTGGGCATCTTCAAACTGGCCCTCGCGCTGATCAACTTCATCACCCTGCCGATTGAGCCGTTCATCTGGCCGACCTACGCCGAGTTGACCGAGACCATCGCCCGCTCTGAGTGGGTCGCCACAAAACGACTTTTGCGCCGCGTCTCAACCATCTCCGCCGCGTGGACAATCTCCGCCGCAGTCGGGTTAGCCCTCTTCGGCGGCTGGCTCATCCCGCTCGTCTACGGCAAAGACTTCGCGCCCGCCTACCCGCTCACGCTCATCCTGCTCATCGGCTTCGGCTTCGCAAATATTTTGCACTGGAATCGTCCGCTCTTGCTCGCGCTGGGTAATCCCTCATTTCCATTAATCGCCTCCGCCCTCGTCGGCGCGGCACAGATTGCGCTCGTCTTTATTCTTGTCCCATCGGGCGGGGCAATTGTGATGGCCTGGTTAATGAGCGCATACTTTATTTTTTCCATCAGCCTCATCGTTTATCGCGGCCTCACCGAGATCAAGCACCGCGCTAATTCCCCAATTCCCTAATTCTCTCTTCTCTCTTCCCCCCATGAAAATCATCGCCATCGCAGGCTCACGCATCCCCTCCGACACCGCCAACAGCATTCAAGTCATGAAAGCCTGCTCCGCCCTCGCGTCCCTCGGCCATGACTTGACTCTCATCGTGCCCGCCAATTCTCCCAATTCTCCAATCTCTGGTCTCGATACGGCGGAAAATCACCGCCTACTCGACCACCGTCAATTACCAATTATATTATCCCGTAGCGTAGCGGAGCGGACCAATTACCAATCTCTCTACGGCCTCCCCACCACCTTCCCCATCGAATGGCTACGTGGTTCATCACGCCGATTTTTTACATTTAATTCTGTTCGTCACGCGCTGAGTCATAAGCCTGATTTGCTTTACGTGTGGATGCCGCAATCCGCGGTCTTCGGACTCCTCGCGCGCGTGCCGACCATTTTTGAAATCCACATTCAACCCTCGGGTCTGCTCGGTCCCGCCTGGCATCGCGCCTTTGCAAAACTGCGCGGCAAAAAAAGACTCGCCTGCATCACCCACGCCATGCAAAAGATTCTGCGCGACGACTACCACATGACTCTGCCCGACTCAGACATTGTCATCGCCCCGAACGGAGTCGACCTCGAACGCTTCGCCTCACTGTCCGCGCCCGAAGCGGCTCGCCAATCTATCGGCCTGACTCAAGCCCCGACCGTCCTCTGCGCCGGTCACCTCTACGCCGGTCGTGGCACAGACTTGTTCCTCGCCCTCGCCGAATCCGTTTCAGCCGCGCATTTCGTCTGGGTGGGTGGCCGACCCGCCGACGTGGCGGAATGGAGCGCGAAGGCGAAAACGCGCGGACTGATCAACGTCACCTTCCTCGGCTTCGTCCCCAATATCGAATTGCCCAACTATCTCGCCGCCGCAGATATTTTGCTGATGCCTTATGCACGTTCGATCCTCGGCTCCAGCGGCCTCGCGGACTCTGCCGCCGTAGCCAGCCCGATGAAAAT
>VFKQ01000017.1 GCA_009885445.1 Anaerolineaceae bacterium
CTACGCCGAGCACCTGACCGGTGATGAACGCGGCCTGGTCGGAGGCGAGGAATGCGGTGGCGTAGGCTACTTCTTCGGGGAGTCCTTTGCGCGCAAGCGGGACCATCTTGATGGCGGCTTCGAGTGTTTCGGGTTTCATCGCGTCGAGAATTTCGGTGGCGATAAATCCGGGCGCAATCGCGTTGACGGTGATGTTGCGCGCCGCCACTTCACGCGCGAGTGACTTGGTGAAGGCAATCTGTCCGCCTTTGGAGGCGGCGTAATTGACTTGCCCCGCGTTGCCCATTTGACCCGCGACGGAGGCCATGTTGATGATGCGTCCGTAACGTTTGCGTAGCATGTGTTTAACAGCGGCCTTCGAGCAGTTGAAGGTGCTTTTTAAATTCGCGGCGATGACCGAGTCCCAATCGGATTCGGACATCATCATAATGAGGGTGTCCTTGGTGATGCCCGCGTTGTTGACGAGAATGCTCAGGTCGCCGAAAGTTTCCACGGCGAATTTCACCAGCGCGTCGGCCTGTTTGAAGTCGGACACGTCCGCTTGGAAGGCGGCGGCTTTGCCGCCAGCATCGACGATTTGTTTGACGACTTCATTCGCCGCGTCGGGTGACTTGAGATAGTTGACCACGACTGCCGCGCCGCGTGCGCCGAGTTCCACTGCGACGGCGCGGCCAATTCCGCGCGAGCCGCCGGTCACGAGTGCAACACGATTGTTGAGAGATAAATCTGTCACGTTAAATTCTCCTCGATTGGGATTATACATCATCGTTTGTTCATGTTAATGTAGAGGCACGCCGTCGCCGTGCTCCTACATTTGTTGCGATGTTTTGATTCCCTTCGCCAACCACAGCCCGCCAGCAATGGCGATTAAAGCGGCGAACAGGAATGCATCCTGCCAGAAGCGAATCGGGAAGAGTCGAATCAACGTGTCGGAGTATAGAAATATCCACGACTCGCCTTCAAAAAATAAGGAGTGGAAGCCGGTGAAAAAAACGTTGAACAGGTCTGGCACGAGGAACATGCCGACCAGCACCACGAGAGCCAGTGCGGCGGCGAAGTAGATCATCCACCAGCCGCCGCGGCGCAGTCCCTCTAAAAAGGCGCGCCACTGAATCTGACGCCGCGACCACAGCGCGATTAACGTCAATGAGGTGAGGGCTACATAGAAAACATTTAACGCGCCCTTCGTCACTCCTTTGACATCCTGCATGTGGCTGAGTTCGCGCTCGTTGTAAAGCAGAGTCCCGTCATCGAATTGCAGGGCGGCGAGATACTCGATGCCTGCGTCGTTGATCAGATAGTCCACGGCGTAAGGCGCCCAGCGCAGACGGTCTTCGATGGTCAGGCCGTACTCGTCCACGGGGAAGCCGGGCATGTGATATTCGACCTGCAAGAATAGTGGACTGAGCAGAAGCCGCAGGGCGAATCCCAGCAGGACGAGGGGGGTGAGGATGGAAGTGGTGATGGAAATTAGTTTAGGAGGGATGTTCATAGTTTTCAGTGACCAGTGGTCAGTTTCCTTTCGCGGTGTCTACTTGTGTACCTGTTTACCTGTCTACGTCCCCTCACTGCAACCCCTCAACATCGCCGTGCAAAATAAAATTGATGACTAAATTATTCGTCAGCCACTCAATGGGAGCGCGGTCATCGGTGAAGATCATCGTTGTTTCGTAACCGGGTTGCATGTTGGCGAAGGCGGAGGTCATGGACTGAATCAACAGAGTGTGGACAGACGTGTCGCCGCTGAGGCGCGAAAGATTAAACGCAAACGAATCTGCACTAGTGGGTTGCATCGTGGCGTAGATCATTGAGTTCAGCGTGCCGGGGATGTCCATGATATGAATGGAAGGAAAGACCGAAGCCAGCGTGGTGGCGAGACCGTTAATCAGCGAGCGGTCGTTTGGAGCGCGGCCCACGTTGATGGTCAGCACACCGCGCGGAGTTAGATGCGCAGCGGCCATCTCGAAGAACTCGAGCGTCGTCATGTGCGGCGGGATGTAGGGCGGGCGATACGCGTCGACGGCGATGATGTCAAATTTTTCGGGGCTGTGCGCAAGGCCGTAACGCCCGTCTTCGATGTGGATGATTAAGTTCGGCATGGTCATGCCAAAATATTTTTGGCCGACCTCCACGATGACCGGGTCAATCTCCCAGCCGTCGATGGGAATCGCGCCGTAGATTTCTGTGGCCTGGCGGGCCGCTGTCCCCGCGGCGAGACCGACGATGGCGATGCGCCCAACGTCGGCGGGATTCGTGTCCGCGTTGAAATACGGGCCGACGAGGAACAACTCCCACGGGCCGCCGTAAAATAAAACATCCGGGTTGTAAATGGAATGCACGCCTTGTCCATCGTTGAGGCGCAACATTGTGTAATTATTTTTTTGCAACACTTCAATATAGTTGTACGCGGACTCGGTTTCAAAAACTTGCCCCTCTGTGTTTTTGAGTTTTGCGTTTGCTCCAAGCATGGCGATGATGGCGAGCAGCGCAACCATCCACAAATGAATGCTGGCCTGGCGACGCTGTCCGTTAATGGCCATGCCGACGATGGCCACAAAAAGCAAAAAGAGACTGAAGACTAAAAATGTGCGCGTTGTGCCGATGGTGGGAATTAAAACCAGCACCGGTAAAAATGTGCCGATGAACGAGCCGAGCGTGGAGACGGCGTAAATTTTCCCCGAGATTGCGCCGGCGTGCGCGGGATCGTCCATGCTCAGGCGAATCGCGAACGGCGACATCGCGCCGAGCAAAGTGATTGGCACGGAAAATAAAATCAACACCGCAACGAATGCGCCGCCCAGCACGCCAAATTGAAACCCGTCGAAGGCCGTGGCGCCGATGCGCAAAACGGGCGTGGCGATGTAAGGCGCAAGTCCCAGCGTGAACGCGCCCCAGGCCAGCACGCGATACATGGCGAAAGGCGTCGGGTTCGCGTCTGCCCAGCGGCCGCCGAGCGAGTAGCCCACTGTCAGATAGATGAGGATGAGTCCGATAATGGCGGCCCACACAAGATTGCTCGAGCCGTACGTGTTGCCGATCAACCGCGCCGCAGAAAGTTCCGCGGCGAGAGTGGTCATGCCCGAGATGAAAACGGTGAAGAGCAGGTAACGTCGCATGGCGGGATTATACCTGCTTGACGAAACCCATCGCCGCGACTAAAATCTTTTTCGCAGGTGAAAGCGCCTCCACGCGGAGGCGACTTTTTTGCCCCAGACAGGAACGCATCATGACCAATCCCGAAACGGCCAGCCCCCAATTAACCGACTCGCACCCCGAAGTTGTCAACATCGAGCACGCTGACGTTGAGTCGGTGACGGCTTCGCTGGTGCGCATGCGTCAAGCCAACGCGCAGACCATCTCTGCTGACGAAGTGGAATTGGCGCAGAGCGCGGCCGGCATGGTGACGACTACCAACTTCGCGGCGCGACAAAGCGCGGTGGGCGGAGTCAACGCGCAGGTGGCCGAGGTGATGAATAGCACCGTCGGCGGCGTGCGCGCGGACTCTGTCGCTGTGCAGGGAATCGTCGGCGGCGTGGCCGGAGGCATTGTCAACGTGGTGGATGCTCGGGTGGGCGTGACCGCCGCACGCGAGGTAAGAGGCGAGAAAATCCATTCGCTGGTTTTAATCGCGGGGCGAGTCGAAGGTGAAGTGCATACCGTCGTAGATACGCGCGGTGCAATCTTGTTTGGAATCGTCAGCGGACTGTGCGCAGGGCTGATCGTTTTGGCCGGTCGCATGGCGTTTCGCCGCGACGAATAAATTTTGTAAATCCCCGGTGTTTTTTTGCCGGAGAAAATTTTTTGTTAGAGCGAAGGTAATCGCGCAAGGTTTCGATACGCCGCTGGTCGAGTAGTCCGATAGGACGTATCGAGACCAAGCGGCTACTCAACCACCGCGCGGTGAGAGGCGCTCGAGGAGCTAAGATGGAGAAAGTTGTTTTGAAAGCCAGTATGCGCAGTGTGCTTGGCAAGCAGGTGAAAGCCATGCGCCGTGACGGAAAGTTGCCCGCCGTTTTGTATGGCCGCCACATGGACACGCCGCTGGCAGTGACCCTGGACTTGCGCGATGCATCGCGCGCGCTGGCCAAGGTTTCCTCGTCCACTTTGGTGACGTTGGACGTGGATGGCGTTGAGCATGCCGCGCTGGTGCGCGAGAAGCAACGCGACTTTATTAAAAACGTCCTCAAGCACGTGGACTTTTTGGCCGTGTCATTGGATGAGACCTTGACCGCTTACGTGGCCGTCGAACTCATCGGCGTTTCTTTTGCGGCGAAAGATTTGAATGCTGTGCTCGTCACCGGTATTGAGCGCATTCATATCGAGTGTCTCCCGGGTGACCTGCCCGAGAAGATCATGCTGGATATTTCTGTGTTGGTCAAGATCGGCGATAGCATTCATGTGCGCGACTTGGTGCTTTCAGACAAGGTTACGATATTGAACAATCCCGATGAAATGCTCGTCATCGCGACTGCGCCGAAGGTGGAAGAGGTTGTTGTGGCCGCCGTCACTACACTTGCGGAAGAGGCTGAACTGATCGAGAAGGGCAAGAAGGAAGAAGAAGACGCCGAAGCAGGGGCGAAGAAGAAGTAAGCGTTTTAAGTTCGAATGCAACAGCGGCATCCGCAAGGATGCCGCTGTTTTTTATTGTTGTAGAGCCGCAGCATTGCTACGGCTCTACAACAATATCGCATCCATCAATTCCACTGTCATGCGCGCCGTTGCGCCCCACAATAATTCGCCTTGATATGGGAGAAAAAACACCACGCTTTGTTTGCGCTGAGGCATGCTAAATTCACGCCGATTCGATTTGTCCGCCAGCCAGGCCAGCGGCATACTGAAGATGCGCGCCACTTCAGCAGAAGCGGGACGAAAAACGTACGGCCATTGCATCACGCCCACCACAGGCGTCACCAAAAAATCTGAGATGGTGCCCATTGGCGAGAGTTGCCCGAGCACGCGCACGTGTCGCGGTTGCAGACCAATTTCTTCCTCAGCTTCGCGCAACGCGGTTTCGGCGGCGCTGGTTTCGCCCTCGTCACATGCGCCGCCGGGGAAGGCCACCTGTCCCTTGTGACTCTCAATGTGGTCCGTGCGCCGCGTGTAAAGCAAATGCCATTCGCCGCCGCTGACGAAAAGCGGAATTAACACCGCCGCGCAACGCAGTGACTCGCGCGGCGTGTCGGTCTCGGTGCGGTCATCAGCGCGCGGGATATTATTTTTTAATCGCGCGGCAATTTCAGATTCGGTTAACAGAATATTATTCCCCGCGCAAGGCCGTGCCGCACCAATTACATTCGGCGGTGGCTTCGTCGATCCAATCCACATCATCCGCGCGGATTGGACCTCCGCACTCTGGACAACTGGTCGGCAACAACGGCCGCTTCGCTGACGTCGAAGACATCGCCTCAGTCCCCGCCGACGAGGGGTTGCCCGCCGACTTGCTCCACGTGGCGAGTTCCTGCGCCTCGGCGCTCAGTCCGCGCTGATTGAGTTCTGCGACAGCGCGTTGCGCCACTTGAGCGGCGCGCTCCGTCATGCCCAGCGAAGTCAGCAAAGTTAAACCCTGCTTCAAGTCCGTCATGCCCGCTGGGATTTGACTCGCCATCAGACGCGCGCGCCCGCCTTGCAGGAACATGTCGCCCGCTTTCGGGTGTTGACGCGCTTCGCCGGCGCGGCCCAGTTGCTCAAAAGCCTCGGCCGCGCCGGCATAATTTCCATTGGCCATCATCTGGTGTGCCTTGCGCAACAACGGCGGCACATTGGGTTTCAGCATCCCACGGCGCATCGCGCCTCGTCGAAGAATTCGTCGGAACATTGGGAATCTCCTTGGTGAAATTATTCGTCAGCCTGGCTTAATATTTTCGTAACCACAAATTGACTGACACTAAAACCGCGTTTCTGCAAATTGTCGAGTTCGGGTCGCAAAAGATTTATCAATCCCATCTGCTTGGCTTTAAGCAATATTCCGACTGTACCGATTTTGTTCAATTTCAATTGCTCAAGCATATTTCTTCCCTTCTTCTCGTCCATTAAAACCAACCCGGCGCCAAGCTCGCGCGCCAAGACAATGGTCTCGGCCTCCCCGAAATCCATCTCGTCCAAAAGAATCTCAACGGCCAGGCGATCTTGAACGTCATGTGAGTAAATCCAATTTGCGGACAAAATTTCAGTCTTTGCTCCCCCTTGCTCGCGCCCCTGTGTAACAGCCTCGTCATAGACTGCCCGTGCAATATAAATTTCTCCGAAGATGTCGCGTAACAATCCCATCCTGCCGATGGATGCCAGCCCGATCAGCGGGGTTGTGTTTGAAACCACTTTCATGATTGCTTAGGTTCAATGCCCAATGCGGTTGAAATCTCATCATCGAGTTCGGATTCATCCAGGTTGACATAAGCCACACCGCGCTCTCGAAGCAGGTCCAGGAAATCAATTCGCGAAATATTCAACAAGCGCGCGGCTTTGCCTGACGAAATTTTCGACTCGCTGAAAAGTGACAAAACCAGCCATTCATTCAGGCGACGCTGAACCTCTTTTTGGTTAAGCCCAAAGTGTTGAATGCTGGCGGGAACATCCACTTGATAGGTAATGCTGTCCATAGCTTATCTCCTGTTGCCCATTTTACCGCTCTTCAATCGTAATCGTAATAATTAAATCGCCCGTCGGCAGAATGCCGCCCTCACTTGGGTCGCGCGTGGTGAGTTTGGCCGCCACGTCCATGCCGCTGAGCACGTGTCCGAAAACGGTGAAGTTTCCATTGAGATGTGGCGCGGCCTTGAAGGTGATGAAAAACTGACTGCCGTTGGTGTTCGGCCCTGAGTTGGCCATGCCGACCATGCCGGGCTTGTCGAAATATAACGCCGCGTTAATTTCGTTGACGAAGAGATAGCCCGGCCCGCCCAGCCCCGTCCCGCTCGGGTCGCCGGTTTGGGCCACGAAATCGGGGATGACGCGGTGGAAGCTGACTCCGTCGTACCAGCCGTTGCGCGCCAGAAAGATGAAGGAGTTCACCGTCAGCGGGGCCTTGTCGGCGTAAAGCTCGATGACAATATCGCCCTGCGCAGTTTTGATGGTGGCGATGTATTGATTGTTGGTGTTAATAGTGAACGGCGGACAAATGTCGAATTGACGCGCACCTAACGCGGTAAGTTTAGTCACCATTTCAAAAGCGGCGTAGGTGGGCGGGCCGGTGTAAATCTCGTTGTTGATTAAGACCAGCGGGAGCACGGGCATACCCGTCTTTGCGCCAGCGGCAATATATGCCTGCACACGAGCAACTGTCGCTTCGCTGGTGAAGTCAATTTCGAATTGCGCTTTATCGAGGCTGAGGCCTTTGGCTTCGTTGGTTACCCAAACAATGAAATCGTCAGGAGCAAGCGAAACCCACAACGCTTGTTTTTCAAAGAGCAGGTCGTGCATTTCCCAATAGTGGTCTTGTGCTCCGGCGGCTTCGGCGGCTTGCGCGGCCAGCAAGCTTTTGTCGTACAGCGCCGTCTGCGGGTAAGGACGGAAGACGAGGCGCATCTCTTTTGAATTTGCCTGCACCAGTACGCGCAAGATATCATCCTTGCATTCGGTGCATTGATAATCGCTATAGACGATGATGGTCACTGCCGCATCTTCTGGGCCGCTGACCCAATCAGCAGAGGTGACCGGCGCGAACAGCGACTCGACTGTTGCCAGCGGAGTCGGTTGCACGGCCGCAATCTTGCACGGTAACGGTGTGGACGTGGGCGCGATAGCCGCGCTGGGAGCGGATTCTGGCGCGAGGGAAGGACTGCAAGCTGACAGGATGAATCCAATGGCAAGGATGATGAAAAAACTTTTTGTTCCGTCATTGCGAGGGCGTACTCGCCTGAAGCAATCTCCTGATTTACGCGGGGATTGCTTCGTTGGGAAGAGCACCCTCCTCGCAATGACGGATGTCTGCTTGTTAATTCTCATTCCGGTTTTCCTGTTTTTTATTGCCCAACCGCGGCAAGCAGTTCTTCAAAAGAGGTCATCCATGAAATGGTGTTGAGGAAATCGGCCAGTGATGCGCTTTGCTCGCGCAATGCGCGCACAGCCGGACCGATCGGGTCCTCGCCTGCCGCGCCGCCGGGCACATTGGCGTAGGCGCCGAAGAAAGAGAAGTAGGCTTGATTTAATTTACGAATGGCATAACCGTTGTCCCAGAAGAATTGGCGGCGTTGCTCCATGTAGGCTTCGGCCTCTTCAATTTTTCCGGCGGCCAACAATTCGTCAGCGCGGACTCGGGTGGTGTTTAGCTCGGCGCCGAAGTCGAAGGGGGCCTCGTCAGCGGGAGGCAGGCTTTGGGTCCACGAGGCCGGCCCGGGCGCGGGCAATGAGGCGCGCAGGTGGGGGTAGAAATTCTGGATGACGCGCGGTCCGATTTCGGTTTCGACAATCGAGGCAACTGTCTCGTTGATGATGCGCAGTTCGGGCGTGGCGTTGTATAAAATCCCGAGCGGGCGCAGGCTGAGGAAGTTGTGTACCCATTCGTGAACGACGGTGCCGACCTGCCATTGGAAGTTGGCGGTCTCCATCACCATGGCGGGGTAGACGGCGAGGCCGCCGACGGGCACGACGAGCGTGGAATAGTTTAGCGTTTTGGCTACGTTGTCTTCGATGTAAATTTGTTGGTCGAGGCTCACGTCGGGTTGCAGTGAGATGGCGGCGATTTGCTCAATTTTGTCGCGGCGCGAGATGACCAGATTCAGCGGCAGTGGCGAGACGTGATACATCACCGGCGGGGCCGTTTGGCCGCCGAAGGTGAGGCCGAATTCTTTGAGCGTGACAGCCACCTGCGCTTGAATGACCGACTCGGCGAGTGGTGCGATACTTTGCTGATGCGTATAAAGTTTTTGTAGTTGAGCGCGCAGATGTTTTGTGGCGGCCTCTTTGTCACTGATGGACGGGTCGGCGAAGAGAATGGTCAGGCGATTTTCGGCGTTGAGCAGTTCGCCGGTGACGCGGAAGTATTCCATCACGACCACGGACTGGTCTTCGCGGGCCATGTAGTTGGGCAGGCCCAGCGCGCTTTGTTGTAGTTTTACCCACACGGCGTCTGCCGTCCATGCTTCGAAGCTGAATTGTACGGCGCGCGTGTAGGCGCGGGCGCGGTCGAACGTGTCGCGCGGTTGGGGCGCGTCGGCGCCGAACATGTAGAGCAGAATCAGAACCGGCAGGAACCAGTCTTGCAGGCGGTATAGGAATTTCATGCGTTATGGGATGGGTGTGGAATTGTTGACCGGCCGTGAGGTGTTGATTGGCGCGCCGGGCACGTCGCGGGTGAGGTTGAAGAAATCTGAAAAGAAAGTAGGGCGCGTGACGGTGGGTAGATTATTTTCCATTGTCAAAGTGCCATTTGGCTCGAGGCGCACAATGGTGGTCACCAGGTCTGCGTCGGCCATTTGCAGATTGAGATGATTGGGCGTAACGCTCGTGTCAATCGTGTAGGTTCCACTGGTCAGACCACCGCGGATTCTCATGGAAAAATCGCCGTTTTCGCCGAAAAACATGAGCACGTTATCACTGTAATATTGGCCGCGCCAGGAACCGACGATCCATGGGCTTTCCACTTTTGGTTTGGCATTACAGCCGATCAGCGCCGCGAGCAGGGTGGCGCAAACCAGGATGCTGAAAATGCTTCCATTCAGACGAGATTTCATTCAGTGACTCCTCAAATTTTTTTTGTAACTATACGCCGAAAGGGCAGGAATTGCAACTGCCGATGTGAATGTGGACACGGCTTTCTCAAAGTCCAAAAACCTTCAACGCGAATGACGCGAATAAACGATGGAAAATTAGTGACATCCTGCCCGTAGGGTAAATTCGCCCATTCGCGATATTCGCGTTCTAACAGCATTCGTTTGTCAAGCTACTTTGAGAAAGCCCTTAAATGTGAATAGGGCATGGAGACTTGGGGGGAGTTGTATGAAATTCATCAGCGCAGACTTGCGTAAAACCATACTGGGGATACAATAGTTGCCGGAGGAACCCATGTTTCAATTTTTGAAAAAGAACAAAAAGATTACTATTCCTGTCAGCATCCTGTTGATTGTGCTGGGTGTCTGGCTTTCGAGCCGCGGCGGAGCGCCGGTCAGTCCGTTTCAGAGGGTGCCATTGGAACGCGGACAATTGGTGGCCACTGTGGGCGCGACGGGCACCGTCCGCGCGCGGCAGAGTGCGACTCTGCTCTGGCTGACGAATGGCACCGTGGCTGAGGCTTCCGCTTCGGTGGGCGAGCGTGTGGCGGCTGGAGCGATATTGGCGGATCTCTCGCCGACGTCGGTCTCGCAGAACATCATCCTCGCGCAGGCAGATTTAGTCAGCGCGCAAAAAGCTCTGGCAGACTTAAAAGAATCTGACACGGCTCGCGCGCAGGCTTACATAAATTTGATGAAGGCACAAGACACCTTCGACGCCGCGCAAGATTACCGCAATTCGCTCAACGAACCAGTTACCATCCGCATAAATGGAAGCATTCGCACCGGCGAAGCGGACGCGGAAACGATTGCGGATGCCGACGCACGTCTCGCGCTGGCGGCGGCTCAACTTGAAGATGCACAACGCGCTTATGACCGCGTCAAAGATGGCCCGAGCGCAGACGACCTAGCCGCCGCGCAAGCCCGCGTGGATGCGGCGCTGGCCACGCTCAACATGGCGCGCCTGATCGCGCCCTTTGACGGAACCATCACCGAGGCGCATCCGCTGGCTGGTGATCAAGTGACGGCTGGCACGGTGGGTTATCGCATTGACGATTTGTCTTCCCTCCTGGTGGATGTTGAAATCTCGGAAGTGGACATCAACTCGATTCAACTGGGCCAGGCCGCGGCGATTACCTTTGACGCGATTCTGGATGGCGAATATCACGGAAAAATTATTCAGGTGGCGCAGGCTGGCAATGTGACTCAAGGTGTGGTCAGCTTTATTGTCACTGTGGAGATCACGGATGCTGATGCGCGCGTGAAGCCCGGCATGACCGCCGCAGTGACGGTGACGGTGGAGGAGCAGAACGATGTGGTGCTTATCCCGAATCGCGCGGTGCGACTCGTGAACGGCGTCAGGGTTGTGTACGTGCTTCGCGAGGGGCAACCCGTTATGGTCGAGGTCAGCCTCGGGTCTTCCTCCGAAACGTACAGCGTCCTTTTGAGCGGCGACGTCGAAGTGGGCGAGGAGATTATCCTGAATCCGCAAGTTGAATTTCAGCCCGGCGGCCCGGGCGGTGGGCCGAACTTTGGCAACTAAAAAAACTACGCCCATTGATTGGGTGGTCTCCGCCAGCGATCTGGTGAAGACTTACAAAATGGGCGCGATGGAAGTGAACGCTTTGCGCGGCGCATCGGTGCAAATTGCGCGCGGCGAAGTGGTGGCCATCATGGGGCCGTCGGGTTCGGGCAAGTCTACGATGATGAACATCCTGGGTTGCCTGGACCGCCCGACCTCCGGCGAATATATGCTGGACGGCGAACTGGTGGCGAACATGACCGACGATCAACTGGCCGATATTCGCAATCGCAAAGTTGGATTCGTCTTCCAAAGTTTTAATCTACTCGGACGGCAGACTGCGCTCTTCAACGTCGAACTTCCCTTGCGTTATGCGGGCGCCGTCGAAAATAGACGTGAACGCGCCGCCGAGGCGCTTAGCGCTGTGGGCCTGGCCGACCGCATGATGCATCGTCCGACAGAACTCTCCGGCGGACAGCAACAGCGCGTGGCGATTGCGCGCGCCATCGTTAATCGTCCTGCCATCATCATGGCCGATGAGCCGACCGGAAATTTGGATAGCAAAGTGGGCAGTGAAATTATGAGTCTGCTGTTGAATTTAAACAAAAACAGCGGCACCACTTTGATCATTATCACCCACGACCCAACCGTGGCCGCGCAGGCCCAGCGTGTGATTCATCTGCGCGACGGCGTTGTGGAAAATGACGGCGCAAAGAAGCCGCGCAGGAGCAAGGCATGAATCTGGCACAATCCATTTTAGAGGCGCTCGAAAGTTTGGCCTCGAATAAATTACGTTCCGGCCTGACGGTGCTGGGCATCGTCATCGGCGTTGCCGCGGTCATCGCCATGCTGGCGGTTGGCACCGGCGCACAGGATAGCATCACCGGCTCCATCGGCGGACTGGGCACGAATCTGCTCTTCGTTTTTCGCGGCGGCGCGGACCCGTCGGTGCGCAACACGAAGCCGATTACGATGCAGGATGCGGCCGCGCTGGCTGACCCGTTTGCCGCGCCGCACATTCAGATCGTGGCACCGTTATTGTCTGAAAATTTTGTAGTCTCTGCCGCGGGCCAGCAGACCACCTCTGAAGTCTCCGGCGTCACGCCAGATTTTTTCCCACTTCGCAACTACACTGTGTCCGAAGGCGAGATTCTCACCGAGGAACATTTGCTCGGCCGCGCCTCTGTTGCGTTAATTGGCGTCGAAACGGCCGACGCGCTTTTTGGCCGCCACGATGGACTCGTTGGCGAGAGCATCACAATCGAAGGCCAGCCCTTCCGCATCATTGGCGTGCTGACGCCCAAAGGCGGCGGCATGTTTGGTTCGGAAGATAACCGTGTCTTGATTCCCTTCACCACCGCGCAATCCCGCCTCATTCAACGCCGCAACCGCGACCAGGTGGACATGTTGCTCGTGCAGGTAGTGGACTCTGAATCTGTGCCGCAAGCCATTGACGAAATCTCCTCCATCCTGCGCGCCCGTCATCGCACCGATGTGGGCGCGGACGACTTCACCGTCTTCAGCCAGCAGGATTTTCTCGACACCGCCTCGTCCATCACCGGCGTGCTGACCATCTTCCTTGGCGGCATCGCGGGCATCTCATTGCTCGTCGGCGGAATCGGAATCATGAACATCATGCTGGTCTCCGTCACCGAGCGCACGCGCGAGATTGGTCTGCGCAAAGCCCTCGGCGCGCGCAAACGCGATATCTTGATTCAATTCCTGACCGAGTCTTCGCTGTTGAGTCTCTTCGGCGGAATCATCGGAATCATCCTCGGCTGGTTAATCTCCTTCGTCGTCGAACGAGTCGCGGCGGCATCGGGCACAGCGTTCTATCCGCGCATCGGCCTGGACGCGGTCCTGCTCGCCACCACGTTCTCCGCGGCAGTCGGCCTGTTCTTCGGCATCTATCCCGCCACCCGCGCCGCGAATTTGGAGCCGGTGGAGGCGTTGAGGTACGAGTAGGATTGCACACATGTGTAGGGACACGGCGCCGCCGTGCCCCTACACTGTTAATCTATTTCCTCCCTTATAATCATCCCATGACCACATACAAAATCCTCATCACCGACGGCCTCGACGCGTCTGCGCTGGCCATACTTCATTCCCATCACGTGGACGATCGCACGAACATCTCCGCGGACGAGCTTGCCAAAATCATCGGCGAGTACGACGCGCTGATCGTGCGCGGGCGCACCAAGGTGACGTCTGCGCTGCTCGAAGGCACGACCCGCCTCAAGGTGGTTGGGCGCGCGGGCGTGGGCGTGGACAATATCGATTTGACGGCGGCCAAG
>VFKQ01000213.1 GCA_009885445.1 Anaerolineaceae bacterium
AACGTAAAGCACGTTCAGTCCGCGCGCGTGGCATGAATTTCCAATGGCGTGCAATAAATGCGTCTTGCCCAGTCCCACGCCGCCGTAGAGGAAGAGTGGGTTGTAGGCGCGCGCGGGTTTTTCAGCCACCGCCTGACAAGCGGCATGCGCCAGACGATTGCCCGAGCCGACGACAAAGTTTTCAAACTGATAACGCGGATTGAGAGTCACACTACGCGGACGCGCTTCGCCCGATTCCGCGTCAGCTTGCACCCCGTTCGGGTCGGCCTCACCCGCTTCATCGTCCACGCCCGAGCCGACGACGAAGTTCACGGCCACGTTGGTGTTCATAATGTCCACGAGCAGGCGGCTGACGGTGCTGGAGAGGCGCGTATCGAGCCAATCGCGCGCATAAGCGTTGCGCACTGCCACGGTCATCACCCCCGAGTCGTACGAAACCGGCTTTGAATCACGCACCCAGGTATCAAAAGATGCGCGCGGCATCTCCATTTGTAATTGGCCCAACACCGATTGCCATGCGTGTTCTGTGTTCATACGGTCGCTCCCTAGCCAGTTTTTGAGTGTAGAAAACAAACCCACCTGCAACGTGCGCATCGGCGGGGTCGTGCGGACTAAATTGTGCTACAAAAAAATTTGGGGTTCAGATGCCGCTTGCAATGCATCCATCTCAATTTCAGCGTGTCCGAATTCTAGCAGAGATTTCATTTTAAACAACACGTTCACCCTACGCAAAGTTAAAAAGATTCGTTTTTTTAAGGTGAGGCTATGTTAAAAATCGAATCACTATTCATTCATATTTGATGCGCGCGTTAGAACAACTGTTTCAGCCACTTGCGCCATACAGGCATGAGTCAGCCCCCACATATGGGGCTTACGCGCTCCTGCGCCCAACCCATTCGGATGCAACCTTAAAAAAACGTTTGAGCCTCAACGCGCCCCGCGCGTAAAAGCATCCTCTGAATCCTGTGCTTCGTTTGCAGATTCTTGTTACGCATCGCGAGTCTTATGAATTTTTGCGCAGAATTCATGCAGGAATGCTCGCTCCATCGTTGAATGTTGATCAAATATTCGCGTCCGTTACTGCGCGCTCCATTGCACGCGCGATTTATGACCGAACCATGCTCATTCGTAAAATTAGTTTGCCTCTTTCGAGCATCCCATGCAAAGTTTATAATAGCGATGGATTTTGACAGGTTCGCCCCACTAAAATTCTGCCCAGGACTCAACATGACAAACTCGCGCATCCCCTCTTTTTACAACCTGACTCTCGACCAGCGGCGACTCAAACTCGCTGAGGCATCGGGTCGCACCCCGCCCGAGCTGGCCGCCTGGACCACGGGCGGACTCTCCCCCGAGGCCGCCGACCCGATGATCGAAAACGTCATCGGCATCCATTCTCTGCCGCTGGGCATCGCGCTCAATTTTCAGGTGAATGGACGGGATGTGCTCGTGCCCTTCGCCATCGAAGAGCCTTCGGTGGTGGCGGGCGCGTCGTTCATGGCCAAACTGGCCCGCGCGGGCGGCGGATTCAGCGCCACGACCACTGACCCGCTGATGATCGGCCAGATTCAGGTCATCCATCTGGTTAATATCAATGAAGCGCGGCTGAAAATCTTCGAGCACAAGGCTGAATTGCTGGCCGAAGCAGACACGATTGACCCCGTGCTGAAAAAATTCGGCGGCGGCGCGCGTGACCTTGAGGTGCATCTCTTTGAAGAGTCTCCCATTGGCCCCTTTCTCGTGGTTCACCTCATTTACGATGTGCGCGACGCGATGGGCGGCAACGCGGTTAACACAGCCTGCGAAAAACTCGCCCCGCAGATAGAAGCCATCACCGGCGGAAAAGTCCACTTGCGCATTTTGTCCAATTTGGCAGATAGGCGGCTGGCCCGCGCGCGTTGCACGATCCCCGTCAGCGAGTTGACCGTGGGATTCGAATCCTTCAAAGGCGAGACCGTGCGCGACGGAATTATCGCCGCATACGCCTTCGCGGCCACAGACCCGTATCGCGCGGCGACCCACAACAAGGGCATCATGAACGGCGTGGACGCAGTCGTCATCGCCACGGGCAACGACTGGCGCGCCATCGAAGCCGGCGCACATTCTTATGCGGCGCGCTCGGGAAAATATACGTCGCTTTCGACGTGGGGCAAAGACAAGGACGGCAATCTTGTCGGTACGCTCGAGATGCCGATGGCGGTAGGCATTGTCGGCGGTGCCACCAAAGTCCACCCGGCGGCACAGGCCGCGGTTAAATTAATGGGCGTGAAGACCGCTTCAGAGTTGGCTGAGATTATCGTCTCGGTGGGGCT
This sequence comes from Anaerolineaceae bacterium, assembly GCA_009885445.1. Lineage (GTDB taxonomy): Bacteria > Chloroflexota > Anaerolineae > Anaerolineales > Villigracilaceae > Denitrolinea. Next base: position 2,313 of record VFKQ01000213.1, read on the forward strand.
GGCCCAAAACCTGGCCGCGTTGCGCGCGCTTTCCACCGAAGGCATTCAGCGCGGACACATGTCGCTCCACGCGCGGCAGGTGGCGATTGCGGCAGGCGCGACAGGTGATATGATAGAAAAAGTTGCCGCGCAAATGGTGGCCGAGAAGACGGTGCGCAGTGACCGCGCTGAGGCAATTTTGGAGTCCTTGTTGAAATAAGCAGGCCTCGTGCCTGTTGAAGGAAAAACGATTGATTCGGAAAATTAGCGCAGGTATTCAAGACTTGTTGCGCTCACCCGATTCTGCGGAATTGGATGGCGGTTTCTCCGCGCGCCTGATGCGCACTTTGATTCTCTGGCTGATGGGTGGGGCCACCACTGTCGGTGTAGGATTGTTCATCTATCTCGAGTCAGGCTTACGCGTAACCGCCGTCGCGCTGATGCTGGGCTTTGTTATGAGCATGTTAATCCTGCTTTGGACGATTCGACGCGGCTATGAACAAATGGCGAGCGCGGCGCTCGGTATGATTATTCTGGCCTTCGTTCATATTTCGGCCGTGCTGACAGGCGGCGCGGATTCTCCATTTATCAGCGGCTATCCCGTTGCGGTGGTGGTCGCGGGGTTGTTGGCGGGTCGGCGCTCGGCGGCCATTGTGGGCGGACTGAGTTTGGCGAGTTTTTGGTACGTACTGGTCACGCCCAGCGGAGCGGCCTTAGATATCCCCTCTATTGCGCCTATCGCAAAAGCGATCGTGTATGGCGTGGTGATGATCCTGCTGGTTATTTGTCTCTATCTGGCGCGCACGCTCCAATTGCATATTGACCGCGAGGCGCGCGCGCGAGAGATGACCGCGCGCACAACAGCGGAAAAGTACCGTGTGTTGGTGGAGAAATTGCCCATTGTGGTGCATGTGGCTGAAACGGGCGAACACGGAGCCTGGGTTTATATCAGCCCTCAAGTGGAAGACATGCTCGGCTTCAGCGCCGAGGCGTGGATAGCGGACCCCGATCTGTGGGCCAGACAGATTCATCCCGAAGATCGCCAAAGAGTTCTGGCGGATGAAGAAAAATTATCTAAAGGTCTTTCAGGGGAATCTACACATTGGGAATATCGCTTCCTTCATCGTGATGGGCATGTTGTCTGGTTGCAGGATAATGCTGTTCTCACTTGGGATGAGGATCTGCGAAAATATTTGTGGCACGGCACCTTTGTGGATATCAGCCGGCGACAGCAGGCCGAGGAGGAAACCCAGCGACTTTCGCGCGAGTTATTCCTGCTGGATGCAGTTCGCTCCGCGCTGGCCCACGAGGTGGAACTTCCCGCGCTGTTGCGCACCGTGGTTGAGTCGATTGCCGACGCGCATGGTTATAGACTTGTCAGCGTCTACCTGCTGGAGGCCGGCGAACTTGTGCTTCAGCATCAGGTGGGTTATCAAAACCTGCTTGAGCGCATCCCGCTCAGCCGCGGCGTGATGGGACGTGTGGCGCGCACGGGGCAACCCGCTTTCGTTGAGGACATCCGCCTGGACAAAGACTACGTCGCCGCGATCGAGGGAATCGTCTCTGAGATTAGTGTGCCGCTGTTTGATAACGGCAATGTGGCGGGTGTGATAAACCTGGAAAGTACCAGCGAAAGCAAATTGACTGAAAACGATTTGAAGCTAATGCTGGCGCTGAGCGAACACATTAATGTGGCCCTCGGGCGCGCGCGCCTGTTTAGCGACTTGCAACGCAAGAATCGAATCGAAGCGGCCCTGCAAGAATCTACGCGGGCAATCATGGCTGAGATGGAATCAGCTGAAGTTTTGCAGGCCATTCTTGACCAGTCTGCGTCGTTAATGGATGTTGCAAATGCCTTTATTTATCTAATCAGCCCCGAAGAGGATGCGCTGGTGATGGTGACGGGCACGGGAATTTATACGCAGATTCTTGGCACGAAATTAAAACGCGGCGAAGGCATGGCTGGAAAAATATGGGAATCTGCCCAGCCGCTGAATTTGAAAGATTATCATTCCTGGAGCGGGCGTTCGTCAAATTTTGAAGACACTCTTTTTCGCTCCGTGTTGGGCGTGCCGTTGATTTCTGGAGCACGAGTCATCGGCGTTCTGGGTTTGGCGCACCTGACACCTGAGCAATTCTTCAACAAGCAAGACATGGAATTGCTGAGCAGGTTCGCCCAACTCGCATCCATTGCGCTGGAAAATGCGCGTTTGTTCACGCTCAGCCAGCAGGAACTTTTTGAACGCAAGCAGACTGAGTCTTTGCAGAGCGCGGTTTATCGCATCAGCGAAGCGGCCAATAAGGTTTCCAGCCTGGCCGAATTGTTTCAATCTGTGCATGCCATTATCGGCGCAGTGATGCCCGCCAGCAATTTTTATATTGCGCTATATGATTCGGAGCAGGGCCTGATTACCTTCCCGTATTATGTAGACGAGTTGGACACGACCATTCCCGAGCGGGCAACCCGCCTCGGGCGCGGCCTGACCGAATACGTTTTGCGCACGGGGCAGGCTTTATTGTGTGATGCGCCGCTGTACGAGGAAATGATTCGCGCTGGAAAAATCGAGCAGATCGGCCCGCTCTCGCCCGTCTGGCTGGGCGCGCCGTTGATCACGGATGGGCGCACCATCGGCGTGATCGCCTTGCAGGATTATGCCAACCCTCTGGCGTATGGCGAGCGCGAATTACACATGCTTGAATATGTTTCGGCGCAGGTGGCCAAGGCCATTGCCGCAAAAAATGCCGACGAGGCCCTGCGCCAAAGTGAGGGACGCTATCGCGGCGCGCTGAACAACATGATCGAGGGTTGCCGCATTATCGGTTTCGACTGGCGCTATATTTATGTGAATGAGGCGGCGGCCAGGCAGGGACGCAGTAGTGTTGAGGAACTGATCGGCCAGAGCATGACGGAATTGTTTCCATGGATTCAAAACACGCCGGCGTTTAACGCCATGCGCACCTGCATGGAGGAGCGTGTTCCCGTTTACATGGAAACCGAATTCACAGCTCCAGACGGCCCCATGAACTGGTTTGAGTTGAGCATTCAGCCCGTGCCAGAGGGAATCTTTGTTCTCTCGGTGGATATTACAGAAAATAAAAAAGCCAGCGCCGATTTGAAGGAGGCCACGGACTCACTTCAAACGGTGATCAACTCCTCGCCGTTGGCCATTCTTGGGTACGACAGGGACGGCGTGGTGAAAACCTGGAACCCCGCCGCAGAAAAAATCTTTGGTTGGGATGTTTCCGAAGCCGTTGGGAAAATAGCTCCTTATATTCGCCCGCAGGAACTGGTGGTATTTCATGCACTGCGCGAGCGCGTTGTCGGCGGAGAGACAATTCTCGGCGTGGAACTGCGGCGGCACAAGAAGGATGGCACGGCCATAGACATCAGCCTCAACCTTGCGCCCACCTACGACGCGAACCGCCAGATTGACGGTTACATGGCGCTCATCGAAGATATTAGCGCGCGCAAACAGCGCCAGCGCGAATTAACTGCGCTGGCCTCTGTCAGCGCCGCTTTGCGCGTTGCCTCCACGCGCGCCGAGATCATGCTCATCGTGTTGGATCAGGTGATTGCGTTATTACACGCCAGCGGCGCGACGCTGGCCTTGTATGACCTCTCCACGGGAGAGGGCCTCGTTGAGTCCGCCGCTGGCATTTGGAAAACCTCCATAGGCATGATTATCCCGCCTGGCAAAGGTGCCAGCGGGAAAGTGATGTCCACTGGCCGCCCATATGTTACGGCGAATTCCATCGAAGACGAGGTGATTATTTTTGCAAATGACGCTGAAAAACTTCCCGCCCCCGCCTTTGTCTCCGTGCCACTCTCCACGCCGAACGGTTTGCTCGGCACCATTAACGTTGGTCGCGCCGACCCGTTCACGGCCGAGGAAGTGGGCGTGCTCGAGAACGTGGCCGACATGGCCGCCAACGCCATTCAGCGCACCGCCTCGCACGAGCTGGCTGTGCGGCGCGTGAGTCAATTGCAGGCCCTGCATAATATAGAAATTGCCATCACCTCCAGTCTCGACTTGCGCGTCACGCTGAACGTGTTGCTGGATCACACCATCGCCCAACTTAATGTGGACGCCGCCAGCATTTTCAAAATGTCCGCTTCACTGCACAAATTATCCTTCGCCGCAGGGCGCGGTTTTGAAAGTACGGAGAGCGAGCTGGACGCATTTGACCGCAGTACCTCATTCGCGGGCCGTGTGTCCAGCCAAAGGAAGTCCATCATCATCACCGAAATCCGCCAGGAGACGATGCCCATCTGGTTCAGCGGCTTCCTGGTTAGGGAAAAATTCGTCGCTTACATCGGCGTGCCGCTGATTGCCAAAGGGACTCTGGTGGGCGTGCTGGAAGTTTTTCACCGCTCCCCGATTCAGGCTACCTCAGAGTGGGTCGGGTTCCTCGAAACGCTCGCCACCCAGGCCGCCCTGGCCATGGACAATGCCGAGCTGTTCACGGACCTGCAACAATCCAACCGGAGCCTGGCGCTTTCGTACGACGCCACCATCGAAGGCTGGTCGCGCGCCCTCGACCTGCGAGACGAAGAGACCGAGGGTCACACCCAGCGCGTCACCGAACTGACCGTGAATCTGGCGCGCATTATGCAAATCCCTGAGGAGCAGATCACGCACATGCGCCGCGGCGCGCTTTTGCACGACATCGGCAAGATGGGCATCCCCGATTCGATTCTGCTCAAACCCTCCGAATTGACTGAGGAAGAGACGCAGGTGATGCACCAGCATCCGCAATACGCATACGATTTGATCGCGCCCATCCGCTACTTGCAGTCTGCCATGGACATTCCCTTCTGCCACCACGAAAAATGGGACGGCTCCGGCTACCCGCGCGGACTCGCCGGCGAACGCATCCCTCTCGCCGCGCGCATTTTCAGCGTCGTGGATGTGTGGGACGCGCTGACCTCCGACCGCCCCTACCGCGAAGCCTGGCCCGAAGACAAAGCGCTGGCTTACATCCGCATGAATTCAGGTACGTACTTTGACCCGCACGTGGTGGAGGTTTTTCTAAAAACGCGCGAGAAGTTTTCCTGATAGGAAGTGATAGGGAGGGAAGGTAGAATGGGTGACGCGCAAGTATAATGAAACAGGTCAAAACCATGCACACTGCACAATCCATCAATGGCGTGAAGATACGACTTCCAGATGAACGCTGGATTCATATTACAGAGGAACATGCAGAAATGGCAGGCTACCTGCACGATGTCCTTGAAACCGTTCAAGAGCCTTTGGCTATTTTCGAAGGCAACTCGGGCGAATTACTCGCCGCACGCGAAATTGAAACGGGAAAATTCATCATCGTTGTTTATCGCGAAGCGAGCGAAGAAGATGGTTTCATCATTACCGCCTTCCTGACAAAGCGCTGGAAGCAGATTCAAAGGAGAAAGAAACTATGGCCACAGTAAGCCTTGATCACTTAATGACCTTTGTGCCGCAGGTTTTGCAACTTCACCAGAAGAATATCTGGCTTTCTTACGACGAGGAGGCCGATGTGCTGTACGTGAATTTTAAAAAACCAAACCGCGCGGACGATTCTGAGTTGCTGGATACGGATATTATCGTTCGCTATGAGGGCGAAGAGGTGGTCGGCATGACGGTGATGAATGCCAGTAAGAAAGTCAAGAAGTAGGGGAAGCGCTTTGATTCGGCGCGAGTCCCCTTTGCAAAGGGACAGGGTGAGAGCGAAACCCTCAAACGACCAATCGCACACTGAGTAAACGGGCCTCTCCGTTTTGCAGGCACCCGCCCCCTTGGGGGAGGGACGGGGAGGGGTCAGAGCGAATCCCTCGCGCGGACATGCGCCGCAATTAATCAGTCCATCGCGGAGACATGTCAGGTTTTTCAGTGACGCAGGTTTGAAGCCAACATTTTGATGTGTGCCAAAATAAGGAAGATTAAGATAATTTAATTAAGTCATCGCTTTTGGAGAAAACTATGGATACCCAAATATATTTAACTGATTTGAAATCATATGCAGAGCGATTCGAAAAACTTTGGGCTGGCCCAAACGAAAACCGTTTATGAGCGAAATATTCGACTATCTGGATAAAAACTTTGAAGTGTACATTAATGCAGCGAGTGAAGAAAGAGAAAAAATTAGATTGTTCGTAAAGGAAAAGAGATTTGATATTCCACAACGAAATGTTACTTACTACATGGCATATTTGCTTCTAATGTATGTCAAGGAAAGAATTATGCCAAGCTTGAAACCCGCCAAAAAATTATCGATAATCGACAAACTAAAAAGAGCATCTGAATCGCCTGAAGATAAAGCGCAGTTGCTACGCGGACTCGTTGCGATTTCAATGGAAAATCTCTCTGAAAAATTTTATGACAAATCTTATACGGGAGAATATCCATATGGTGACGCGATGTATCTTCTTGCGGATCTTTATGTCACTTCAGAAGAAAGAGGGATGAATCCAGAGAATTATTTCCGGCAAATTGCCAACATTTCCAGCGATAAAGGCATATTACCAATGAATCAAATGATGGCAAGTGGCGGCGAATCGCGGCTCAGATCCGAAAGAAGCCAGTTCGGAGAATTTAAAGGCATGTTTTAAATCCAAGGAACACAAAATGACCTTTCCCTCAACCTCCTCCCCCATACTCCTCCGTCCCTCCCGTCCGGTTGGATTCATCGGCTACGGCGCGTATGTGCCGCGCTACCGCCTGCCCGCGAAAGAAGTCGCGCGCGTGTGGACGGGCAAAACCGCTGGCCTGCCGATTAAAGAAAAAGCCGTCCCCGGCTTGGACGAGGACGTGATCACCATGTCCATCGAAGCGGCGCGCAATGCACTTGCCCGCGCCGGAATCAGCGCGCAAGATTTACGCGCCATCTGGGTCGGGTCTGAGTCGCACCCGTATGCGGTCAAGCCCAGCTCAACGGTGGTTGCCGAAGCGATTGGCGCGTCCGCCAGCATTCAGGCGGGTGACTGGGAGTTCGCCTGCAAAGCGGGCACCGAAGCCATCGTCGCCGCGATGGGATTCGTCGGTTCGCAGATGGCCGATTACGCCATGGCCATCGGCATGGACACCGCGCAGGGCAAGCCCGGCGACGCGCTCGAATACACGGCGGCGGCGGGCGGCGCGGCCTACATCATCGGTCCCGCCGAAAATTCGCTGGCGCTGATCAACGCATCGTACTCCTACGTCACCGACACGCCCGATTTCTGGCGGCGCGAATATCAAAAATATCCCGAGCATGGAGTGCGCTTCACCGGCGAGCCCGCCTATTTTCATCACATCACTTCATCTTCTAAAACGCTGATGGAAGAACTTGGCATCACCGCCAAAGATTATCAATGGGCCGTCTTTCATCAGCCGAATACAAAATTTCCGCAACGCGCCGCGCAAATGCTCGGCTTCACCCCCGAACAAATCGCGCCCGGTCTGCTCGTGCCGCTGATCGGGAATACATATTCTGGATCCTCCATCCTAGGCCTGACCGCCATCCTCGACATCGCCCATCCCGGTGACCGCATCCTGCTCGCCTCGTTCGGGTCCGGGGCCGGGTCCGACGCCTTCGACCTCACCGTCACCGACAAGATTCTTGAACGCCAGGGCAAGGCATTGATGACCCAGGATTATGTTTCTCGCCGCACCGAAATTGATTACGCCGCGTACGCCCGCATGCGCGGGAAGATTACGATGAAATAGATTTATTGGTAGGGGAACGGCAGCTGCCGTTCCCCTACCACGATGGCCTTGACGTATAATGAGTTTGAAAATCAACCGCGAGGATTTTGAATGATACGGAGGCAAAATGAACTCACTACGACTTAGCAAATTCATAACATATCTGATCACGCTGGCTTTATTTTTGGTTTCTTGCACGTCGGGGGCTAATATTAATACGGCAACGCCTTCGATCACATTGTCGCCAACCAATACAACCACACCAACTCTTACACCAACGCTCACACCTACTATCACCCCGACTCTGGCTTTGCCGGTTGGAATAAAAACAGCGGTTCCATCTTCTGCCACACAGATTAATCCAGAGAACGTGACGGAACTGGAAGAAATCTCCCGCTTTTATGGAAAAATAGGTTATGCCGCTAAATTGACTCCTGATGGCAGATTCCTGTTTGTTAGAGATTCTGAGGGTATCGATAAATATGCCTACAAGTCAATGGAACATCTGTTACACATAAAATTGGCCAAGTCAAAATCACTTGAGACTAACAATTTTTCATACGAAGACTTAAAAATCAGTGATAAAGGAGAGTTTGCTGTCATTGACAATAAATGGCTATTAGATTTAAGAAATGATCAAAATCCAATCGTTCGAGATTTGGAATCGGAGGTCGATATAAAACTTTCGCAAGCGGGAGTGAAATTTACGTTATCGCCAGATGGAAGGATTTTGGTTGTTGCAGAAAGAAAATGTTATTCGAGTTGCTTGGAAGCATTTCAAATTATAAATTTGCAAGACGATAGTATTTTGTACTCTTGGAATGGCGGTAGCCAGGAATTGCATGGTCTTGAAAACGTCTTTTCGCCAGATGGCTCATATCTAACCACTGACAATCTCATAACCGAAGCAGACCAATATGATAATGGCCGCACAACGGGGAATTCAATAAATATTTGGAGCGTTCTAGATTTTAAAAAGGTTTCCACAATAAAAATTGAATACCCTTATACTGTGACGCATACGGCTTTTTCTCCAGACAGCCATAAACTTGCAATCGCCCAAAAAACTAGTATTGGCATCTACGATGTTTCCACTGGAGCGGTCGTAGCATCCATCAACAACTTGTGCGAGACTTCTCAAAGGCTAGTGTCATTCGTGCCTACCGACTCACAAAGACTTTTGGAGATCAGTGATTGTGAAACCGGCATCTGGACACTTAATTCGGGAACTCCGCGTTTCACAGGAAAAAGTGATATTGATCTATCAAAGATTGCTTTCGATGAGAAAGGGAATCCTTCGACTATTCTTTATCCTAAGCCTATTGGTAACTTGAAACCCTACGTCCGACAGGAGTATTTCCAATTCATAGATGATAAAACGCTCGCGTTCAAGAACCTTGATGGGTATTCATCAATATCTAAATGGCATTCATGCAATCTTTCTCTGTTGAGTAACTCAGCTGATTGCGGGTATTATTCTTCATCCTATGAGAACGGACAATTCAT
>VFKQ01000162.1 GCA_009885445.1 Anaerolineaceae bacterium
GGCGCAGAAAACAAATGATATCTTTTACTTCGCGGCGGCCGTAGAATCTTTGCGCGCCGACGAGTCGATAGGGCAATCGCGCGGCAAGGAAGGCTTCTTCAATTAAACGCGACATGGCGTTGGTGCGATACATCACCGCGCAGTCGCCGGGTTCAAATTGGCGGCTGGCGACGAGTTGCGCAATCGAGTCCACGACGAAGGAGGCCTCGGCGTAATCGTCAGGCGCTTCGTAAAATTGAATTTTCTCGCCCGCGCCGCGCTCGGTGAAGAGTTCTTTTTTGCGCCGATTCTGCGAGCGGTCTATGACCGACATGGCGACGTCAAGAATATTTTGGCGCGAGCGATAATTTTGTTCGAGCAGAATCGTTTGCGAGTCGGGATAGTCCGCTTCGAAACGTTGCACGTTGCGCCAGTCCGCGCCGCGCCAACGATAGACGGAGTTATGCACAACGACCCCGTTGGCGATGTAGTTATGCAGGTTTTCCACTTCAAAATCGTAGACGGTTCCCTGATACGGTTCGCTTGAAACTTCGATGATTTCATCTTCGATAATTTGCCCGTCCTGCTCAATCGCAACAATCATGGAAGGGTGCAAATGGCTGGCGGGCATAAGATTAAATTTTTGCGCAAGCGGCGAATCCCCCTTGTCCACCAGAAATGCGCCGACAACAATTTCTGCGTCGTTGGCGGACTCGCTCAACTTTTGGGCGGCTTCCTGAATATCGTCGTATTGCAGACGGTTAATGCCGACTCGCCAGCTGTTCCTGCTACGGATGCGCGGGTTGTAACCAAGAGTTTTGAGTCGCTTCGCCAAGCCTAGGTCACTACTCCACAGGTCTACACGGTGAGCGTGCCATGGAGATTCTTCTGTGATGCGTCCGTCGCCGAAATAACGCAGGTTAACGATGCTACGGAAAGTGCCTTGTGGTGTGTAGTGCGGATATTTCAGGTCCATGCCCAAGTCTGTCAGCAATTGATTTGCGTTTGTGTCGGTGTCAATTTCTTTGAATAACTTGTCAATATATTCCTGCGACATTCGCATTCTACGCCCGCGTACATGGAACACTGATGTGGGAATGCCGTAAGTGGTGGCTAGAAAACTTTCCCAATAATGTGCTTCGTTTCTATCAGCACAAACCTTGAGTACCCACATTCTGGTTGCGTTTTCCTGATTACTTCGTACCTGCAATCCCATCTTCAAGGATGTACCGTCACTGCGCGCATGTGATGCAATGCCGATGCGGTAGCCTTTGTCTTTGCGATACATGAGATAGACGTAATGCAAACCCGGGTTCATGCCGAGCCTTGCAAACAGAATGTGATTTGGTGTGGCCGTGATGATGTGGCCGTTGCGCGTGGTGGCGGTAACGAGATTTCCCTTGAATATGCTTTTGCCAACGTGCGCAACGCGGGCTGTTGTTGTGGAGCCGCGTCCGCTGGCGGCAAGTACTTCGTCGCCAGCTTTGAGATTTTCAATTTTCTTTTCCCCGAGCGGTGTTTGTATTTTTGCGCCTCTTGGGAAGCATTGGTCGGGATCGCCCACGCAAAAAATATTTTTATGAACCGAAGCCAGATGTTTGACCAGACTATATTGCGCGAGATTGGTGTCTTGAAATTCGTCCACGAGCACATGTGTGAAACGCTGGGCGTATTTTTCGCGCACGGTGGGAAAGTCATTTAATAATTGCGCGGTGTAGACCAGCAGGTCGTCAAAGTCCACGGCGTTGCTGGCGACGAGTCGCTTTTGATATTCGACGTAAATGCGCTTGACCACTTCATCGCGGTAATTGGTAATCGGGTAATCGTCCGCGCTGATTAAATCATTTTTTGCTTTTGAAATCGCGCCGTGCACACTGGCGGCGCGATAGAGCTTGTCGTTTAAATTAAATTCTTTGATGATGCTCTTGACGATGCGCTCCTGATCGTCAGCGTCGAAAATCACGAAGTTGCTTTGCACCGGCAGAAGGTCCGCTTCGCGGCGCAACAGGCGCGCACAAATCGAGTGGAAGGTGCCGAGCATCATGCCTTGTGTCGCGTCCGCGCCGAGCAGGGCCTCGACGCGGTGCGCCATTTCACGCGCGGCTTTGTTCGTAAATGTGACGGCGAGGATTTGATACGGGCGGACGCCCTCGGAGGCGATCAGCCAGGCGACGCGCTGAGTCAGCACGCGCGTCTTTCCGGACCCCGGGCCGGCCAGCACCAAAATCGGCCCGGTCCCAGCTGTGACGGCCTGTCGTTGCGGAGCGTTGAGTTTGTCGAGGAAGTCCATGGGGGAAAAGACGAAAGACGAAAGATGAAAGATGAAAGAACGTCCCGCGGATTAACGATGCCGCGGGACGTGTTTACTTGTGTACGTGTTTACGCTTTTACTTTAATTCCGACGTGCAGTTCGGGCAACGTTTGGCGTTGATGTGAATCACGCTGTAGCAATGCGGGCATTCTTTCGTGGTCGGGGCCGCTATTGCTTCGGGTTTCTTGTTGACATTGGCGGCTTTGACGATCATGAAGATGACGAAGGCCACGATGACGAAGTCCACGATGGTTTGGATGAAGACGCCGTAGGTGATATTTGCGGTGCCGACAGTTACTTTTAAGCCTGTAAAGTCCACGCCGCCCATGACGATGCCAACCACCGGCATGATTATGTCGTTGACGAGTGAGGAGACGATCTTGCCAAACGCGCCGCCGATGATGACGGCCACAGCCAAGTCCAATACGTTGCTGCGCATGATGAAGCCTTTGAATTCTTTTAACATGGATGAAATCCTTTCAGGGTTTGAGATGATATTTGTATTCTACTTTCAGGAGGGCGGGCTGTCAACGAAAATGCGCTTTGGCTGTGTTTTAAGCAATATGTGACGCGCTCCCAGCAGTCTTTTGCCTGCCTTTGCATATATATGAAGAGCGCCTAATAGATACTTCGCAGGCTGTCACCCCTCTCTGGTATGGTTTTCAGATTATTTGCACATTGCGCGGCTCACCCCTGCGGGATGGGATTTTGTATCTGCTCTGCACTTTGCACTACACTTCCGTTGACGGTGAAAAAGAATCAGGTATAATCTGCGGCGCACCTACCAGAACAATCGCTGGTTATAAAATCCACTGCGGCAAAGGATTCAACGGATGCCAGACCTGCTACTAGACGTACAAGGGTTAGAAACTCAGTTTAAAACCCCGGATGGGGTGGTTCATGCTGTTAATGGCGTTTCATTTGGTTTGAAAGAGGGTGAGACTCTGGGCGTAGTGGGGGAAAGCGGATGCGGAAAAAGCGTTACCATGCATTCGGTCATGGGCTTGATTCCATCGCCTCCCGGAAAAGTTGTGGCGGGCAAGGCCTTCTTCTTTGGGCAGGATTTGCTGAAGATGAGCAAGGAAGAAATTCGCCATGTGCGCGGCGCGCAGATCGCGATGATATTCCAGGACCCGATGACCTCGCTCAACCCGGTCTTGACCATCGGCAAACAGATTGAAGAACCGCTGATGTTACACATCGGCATGAACAAACAACAGGCGCGTGACCGCGCGGCTGAACTTCTCGAAATGGTGGGAATTCCGAAAGCCAAAGACCGTTTGAATGATTATCCCCATCAATATTCCGGTGGCATGCGCCAGCGTGTGATGATTGCCATGGCGCTGTCGTGCAGTCCGCAGATTTTAATTGCGGATGAGCCGACCACCGCGTTGGACGTCACCATTCAAGCGCAGATCATTGAATTGATCAAGCGCCTGCGCGACGAATTGGGCATGTCGATTATTTGGATTACCCACGACCTGGGCGTGGTGGCGGGTATGGCGCAACGTGTGATGGTGATGTATGGCGGCTTTATTATTGAAGAAGCGCCGGTGGGTGAGTTGTTTGCCAACCCCACCCATCCCTATACCCTGGGTCTGATTGGAAGCCTGCCCAAGATCCATGCCAAGGAACACACCAAA
>VFKQ01000171.1 GCA_009885445.1 Anaerolineaceae bacterium
ATTGACTTACGCCAACCCAACTTCTTTGTTGAACTCAACAATCAACTCGTCAATCTCATCTGCTTGAGTCTGGATATCGATCCAGTAATTTGGTTCGTACCATTGTTGTTGAATCTCGTCAAAGGTGCGGCCCTGCTGTTCGACCCAGGTGTAGTATTTTAAATTGTGCACACGGCGGCGGTCGGGGTAGCGCAGTTCGAGCATGTTGTCGGTGGACTGTCCGTGCAGGTAGCGGGCAAAATCTGCGGCGGCATCGTGTTCGCTATACTCGCCAAATTCCTGATGCATTTCGTGCAGGCGCGAGCGGTAAAGTTCCATTGAGTCGGTCAGGACGGTGATCATGATGTCGTTCTCGTCCATCTCGTAATATTTGGCGGCTTTGATGCATGACAAGACATTCGAGATGCCGGAGAATCCCAAGAGGTCGAGACTGGCGATTAGAGATTCGGAGACGCCTTTTTCGGCGAGGAGCGCGCGTCCGTTTTCTTCATTGAACAGGCGCGCAATGTTGACCACGGCATTGTCATCAATGGCGGTGACGACGTCGGTATTTTTGACGTTGTGAATCCAGGGGACGTGTTTGTCGCCGATGCCTTCGATGCGGTGCGCGCCGAATCCGTTCTCGAGCAGGGTCGGGCATTGCAGCGCTTCGCTGGCGACGATCTTGCTGTCGGGAAAAAGTTTCTTCATGTAGTCGCCGCTGGCGATGGTACCTGCCGAGCCAGTCGCAGAGGCCATGCCGCGATAGCGTCCGTGTTTGCCCGCGACTTGTTTGAAGACTTCTTCCATAGCGTGGCCGGTGACTTCAAAGTGCCAGAGGTAGTTACCCATCTCTTCAAATTGATTGAAGATCATCAGGTCTTGCCCTGACTTTTTCAATTCCCAACATTTGTCAAAAATTTCCTTCACGTTGGATTCAGAGCCGGGGGTTTTAATCGTCTCACCGGCGACTTTTTCCAACCATTCGAATCTTTCCTTCGACATGCCCTCGGGCAGAATGGCGATGGACTCACAACCGAGCAGAGCCGAGTCGTATGCGCCGCCGCGACAGTAGTTGCCGGTGGAGGGCCAGACGGCTTTTTGTGTGGTCGGGTCAAATTGGCCGGTGACGAGGCGCGGCACGAGGCAGGAGAAGGCCGCGCCCACTTTGTGTGCGCCGGTGGGGAACCATTTTCCAACGATGCAGATGATGCGCGCGCGGACTCCCGTCAGCGAGGAGGGAAGCTCAAGGTAGTTGACTCCGCCAAAAGTCCCGCCCGAGGCGAGGGGTTGGTTATGCCAGTTGATGCGGAAGAGATTCCGAGGGTGAATGTCCCAGAGGCCGATGCTTTTTAATTCATCCCGCACGTTGGCCGGAATCTTTGCAGGGTCCTTCATCTGCGCGTATGTGGGGATGATGATGTTTTTCTCGCGGGCGCGTTGAATGGCGCGTGCGCGTCGGGACTTGTCGAGGGTCAGGTCAATGGTTGTCATGCGGTGGCCTCCGGAGGGGATTGATTTCAAGCATTATAATCCCGCACGCTACACGCCAGATGCAGGAAGCAAGATGGAGGCCGAACGGGTGTTTCAAAAAACCCTTTCAAAAGCGTTGATGAAATTTAAGGCAAGTGTAGGTTTTTTTTCTTGTGAAATCAAACAGGTGGTAGTAACATACATTCACAAGAAAGGAGGTAGCCATAGAGACTCCACCTGACAATCAAATACAAGGGAGGACTGGGAAGCCCTAGATTGGTCAAAGCCTTTGGCTTTTGCACCAAACGTCTTCGAACGAAAAGAGGCGCCCCCCACTCCTTCCCGGGTACGCAAATTATTGACGGATGGGTAACCCCCATCCGTCCTTTTTATACTTGACAGCAGGCACAATCGCGCAGGGTGGATGAATTCAAGCGTCAGTTCCTCAAATTAAGTCCGGTAGAGTCTTGTTGGTCGGTTTTCATCAGGAGAAGCAAAATGAAATCACTTAAGACTGGCGCGCTTTCAGGATGCGTTGTATGGATTATTTTGATTGGTATGGTGGGTAGTTGCATCGTCCCGGTTAGCTTTTTTGTGGGCGGCTTCACTTCATTCACGGATACCGCCATTCAATTCACGGGGGGAATCTTATGCCCCGAAAATACAACTCCGACAAGTTACACATATTCAACCACTTCCAGAGATGAGTTCGGCAATCCGGTGCCAGCCACGGCGCAGGAATTGCATTGCATAGATTCTTCAGGCGAGGTAGTGCTGAATGATCCTGTGGGCTATGCATTTTTGTGGAGCGGGATAATCGTGGGAGTCGGCATCTTGCTTTCGCTGATTATTTCATTCTTGATTGCCGCGCCTGCCGGTGCGTTGATTGGCAGATTATTAGGAAAAATAAAAGCGCGCAATATCGCGCAATAAAAAAATCACTCGCCAATCACAAACAAGACGGCCATGGTGCGGACAAGAAGCATGGGTGTTTGGATGGGCGGCATTTGCGGCAATTGCGACGAGCTGATGCTTGCCTCGTAGATCGACATCCATTGGATGCGCGCGGTGGAAATCGTTGTCGCAAGGTCAGATTGGGCCGAGATGCGAATGAGGCCTTTGACGATAAATGCGCCCATCAATATGCTCACTGGCACATTAACACGGTTGGCCTCGCTCTCGTCATAATCCAATTACTCACGGGCAGGTGGCTCCACATGAAAACCAAGCAGGGCGCTGGTGGCTGGAGTAAGTCTGTATAGGTCGCTGAGCGGGCCTGCCTGCCAGCGAGGTTGATCACGTTGGTGTTGTAGGCACGAATAAAATCTGGCGCGCCATCCATGCGTAACCAGATGTTCACGCGCACATTCTGACGCGTGCCTACTTCTCCGCGAATCAAGCTGGATTGGGTGTACGCCATCACAGGGGTGGCTTTCTCTTCGGGGCCGAGTGTGTACATTTTTGCCTCTATAAAATGGATTATGGTTTGAGAATTTCCAGCGCTTGAGGGAGTATCAAATCGACCCACAGGCCGTACATTTTTCCAGAGGGGTGCAGACCGTCTCCGGCGATTAATTCAAAATCATCCAGGCCCATGCGCGAGGTCAGGGTGACGTCTACGTAGCGCACGCCTGCGCGGGCCGCCTCTTCTATATTGACGCCATTGAAAATGTCAATCTCGCGGCTGACAACTTCAATATCGTGATTCGCCGCAAATCGGGTGTAGCCCCAATCGGGGATGGAGACCACGATAACGCGGCTCGGGTCGCCACCCGCATATTCGATGGCTTTGTTCAACAGGAAAATAAATTGTTCGCGATATTCTTCAATATCGCGTCCACGATATTGATTGTTGACCCCGATCAATAATGAAACCATGTCATACGGTGGAGTGGGCGGTGCGACCTGAATGCCCTGCCAAAGTTCGTCCGTCGTCCAACCGGTGCGGGCAATAATGGTCACTTCGGTTTGATAGCCTTGCTCTTGCAGGCGGTTGGCAAGTTGCACGGGCCAGCATTTTTGTTCAGCGACACTTTCGCCTATCGTGTACGAATCGCCGAGAGCCAGGAAACGAATCGATGTCATCTCTGGAAGTCCTTGTTGAGTGGGTTGAGTGGGTTGAGTGGTTTGTGTGGCCTGCGCAGGGAGCAAGGCGGGGGCACAACCCACCAAGAATACACAGAGCAAAAGTAATTTTTGCATCAGGCCATTATAGCCGTAATCGCCAGACCTTAACTTTCAGTTGCTCAAAGCGAGTTGCAGATTCGGGTACGAGCAACAGCGTCAAACCGAAGGTAACCAAAGTTACTGTAACAAAAAAGAAGAGCGCCTCTTCAAGCGGCAAGATTCCGCCTAATAAAATGCCCGTGGACTGGCTGGACGCAATCGTCCATGTGCTGGAATAGATCGCGAGCGAATCAACGAAGGACAGGTAAAGCCCGAGCGGCAGGATGGCGAGAGTGATGAGTTTGCGCCGGCGCCATAAAATGTCCGCGCCGAATAGAATTTGCGGAAGGATCGCGGGCAAAGCCCAAAACAGAATAATTGAAATATAAGTGAGCGATTGCGGGCCGCGAAATAACTGCCACGCAGAAATGCTCCACACAGCCATTAGTAATGCAGCGCAAAGCGGATTGAAATTTGAGACTGGTGCTGGCTGAGCGGATGCATCTGAAAAACGCACAAAGGCCAGCCGCCACCACAACCCGGCGAAGATGGTTTCGAGAATAAAGAATGTGTATTCCTCAATCGGCACATATCCGATGGTGATGCCTGTGACCAACGCGGGGTTGTAATACCACACGCCAGTGGCCACCAGATAGTTGTCCCACGGCGTTGTGTAGACGAGCGCCAGCAAAACATGAATCCACACGGCGCGCCAAAAATATTGCGGGAAGGAATTGATCGTCAGCCAGCGCGAAGCCATCAGCAGAAGCAGTATGGGCACGATTAAATACTTAATCAGGAATTCGAAATAGGTCATGTGAGAGTCTCGCGTTTCAGAACGCGCATCATCACGCCTGGTCGTGGCTCGAGAGTAGCGCCCATGTGTGCATGTACTTTTTTATTTAACGGAATAAATTTATAGGTTTGCAAAAGGCGCGCCAACACAATGCGCGCCTCGGCCTGCCCAAAGGCAGCTCCAATGCAGATGCGCGGTCCGCCGCCGAAAGGGACATACGTAAACGGTGGCTGGGAGCGTCCGCTTGAGAATCGCTCAGGGATAAATTCGTCAGGTGCTTCCCAATATTCAGGGTCGCGGTGCGAAAGATAGATGGAATAAAACAGGCGCTCCCCCTCCGGCACTGAGCCTCCCTCAAATTCCATGTCGGCAATGACGCGGCGATTGCCAATGTGAATGGGCGGATAAAGGCGCATGGATTCTTTGATGACTTCATCCAACAAGCGCGGTTGCCAGCCCGACGGCGCGGACGGCGCTTGCCCGCCCAAGGATTCGTCCAGCGCGAGCACGAGTCTTTCGTGGACCTGGGGATGGGTGCCCAACAAGTGAAATGTCCAGGCGAGGAGCGCAGTGGACGTATCGTGGCCGGCGATGAGCATGGTCAACATTTGGTCGCGGATAACTTCGTCGCTGAGGCGCGCATCTATCAGATGTTGGAGCAAATCTTTTTTGGGCGAACCCGCACGACGGTCCGTGATGATGCGGTGGAGGTAATCGTCGAGGGTCTGCAAATCCTTTTTATATCCAAGACGCGGGATGCGCCGCCAAAAAATCCACATGCCGGGCGAAATATATTGAATGGCTTTGAGGATGGGCGTCCAGATGCGCGGCAGGTCGTTCCACACGTCCACGCCGAAGAGCGTTTCCATAATGATGAGCAAGGCGATCTTGCGACTCTCGACAAGCATGTCGACGGTTTGCGCGTTTGTCCAGGCGCTGGATACCCGATCGGTTTGGGCAAGCATGGTTTTAGTGTAAGCGCCGAAAAAAGAGGCGTGTAAAGCCGGCTCCATCACTGCGCGATAATGGTCGTGCATTTCGCCGTCGGTGACCAGCACACCGTCGCGCAACAGATCAGTCACCGGGTCGGTGTTTCGCCAGAGCACTTTCTTGCGCTCGCTGACCAAAACTTTTCGGTTTGCATCAGGGCCGCCCACCACGAAAGGATGAAAAGTGGGCAACGGTATTTGAAAGAAACGGCCCACGCGTGCATACAAAACTTTGAGTGCGCCCAACGGAGAGCGCTCGCGCAAGAGGGCTGCGAGGGCCTGGCGGCCAGTTTCAGGATCGATGATATTCAAGATGCAATTCTACAGGCTTTTTACTTTAAGCCACAACGATGGGATACGGGAAAGTTTTCCAAATGCGTTTAGTGACGCGCGGCGGGTAAACACGTTGTAATCGTGTTTTTCGATATCATTTAAAATGCCTTGATAAAACACGGACGCGGCCCCAATCGCCATCTGACCGTCGCGGTTGAGCATTTTGATTCCTGCCCACGATTCCTGGTAAAGCTGGCGGGCGCGCTGAATTTGAAATTTCATGAATTGACGCCAGCGCGGGGTGACACTGCCTGTTTGTATTTCAGATTCTGAAAGGCCGTAGGCCAGCATTTCTTCACGCGGCAGGTAGATGCGACCTTGTTGAAAATCTTCGCCCACGTCGCGCAGGATGTTCGTCATTTGAAGTGCGACACCAAGTTTTATGGCATAGGGAACCGCTTCCCTGCTATCAAAGCCGATAATATGCATGCTCATCAAGCCCACGGTGGAGGCAACGCCGTAGCAATACATTGTCAGATCTTCAAAGGTCTGATAGCGAGTCTGAGTTAAGTCGCGCGCCACGCCATCAATTAATTGGAGGGCGTAGTGCCGCGGGATGCGAAAACGAGTCGAAGCATTCAGCCACGCGGCGGCAACAGGATTTCCGGCTGGTGCGTAGTTGGAGTGAATCATCTGCCTCCATTTTGTCAGCTTTTCAGCACGGTCATCACCTGATGATTCATCGACAATATCATCCACAGTGCGGCAAAAGGCATACAAGGCCCGTACGGCTGTACGCTTTTCTGGAGGCAACAAAGAAGACGCAAGAAAAAATGACTTGCTGTGTGCCGCAGTGATTGTTTCTGCTTCGCGATTTGCCTGATGTAGTAAGTGTGTATCCGCCCAGGCAGAAGAGGCGTGATCCGCGGCCGGATTGTCTCTGTGGCTTGCCAGGCTAATCAGATTCTGCTCCCAATCGGTATGCATAATAATCTCCTACTAGATTGCTAAAAAGCCGATGCAATCGCCGGTGCCTAAACTGGAGCGAGCGTGCCCGTAAAGATGAGCCAACACAAGACAGACTTTGCGGACAAGCTCAAAACAATGTAGACCCGTTCTCCGTAGAGATAGTCCTTCCAGGGTCCCACTTTTTTGTACTGCAACACCATGTTGATCGCAAAAATATTAAAGAAGACAAATAATGTAGGGACAATCGCGTAGACGAAGGCCGGCGGCTTGGCATCGCCGGATGAAACTGCGCCAACGAAGTACAGAAATATCACCACCCACGGGATGAACCCTGCAATGCTGCCATAGATGAAGGCCGTCCAGTCTGTCTTCTTTGTGTGCTGATTATGAAGCTCCATCATGATGCCGAACAGATTCATCGTGGCGTTGAGGGCAAAGATCAGGATGAGCGCGCCCAAATCCCAAATGCCAATGAGCATACCGATTAGCACGATCATGAGCGATGAACTCAGTGCATATTCGTAGAAACGAACAGGGTTTATGCCGTTCTTAAGATTCTCGACATAACGGCCGTAGCCTACCGTAGCGAGATAAATATGTGCAACTGCCGAGATGAGCAGGAAAACCGCCACCGCGGGTCCAAATCGAAGCTCGTAAAGGAGTTGAGAATTTGGCGTGAGCGATCTGGTCGCAACATCAAAATTCAGGTAGTTCGTGAAGATCGGGTAGGTGGTCGCGTTGCTTACGAGTATCATGAAGACTCCCTGAGCGAGATGCAACAAGCCCATGATCGCATTGAAACGGCGCAATCGCGTAAACTTGCCGTCCATAATGGCTGTAGATGCCGGGGTTGAACTTTCTGGGGTCATTGTGAATTCTCCTTGAGTGTAAAAAACTTACGGGTTGGATGCAGTTACCTGGCGGTAGTTTTCAGCCAAGTTGTTCCTATTTTATGCAATATCCAAGTTTTGTCAAGGTTTTGAACTGGCAATATTCAAAATACCTTGACAAATAATGAACAACGTGTAAAATGGTGAAAGTGTAGACAAAACCCGCTAGACTAGGAGATACCAAATGAAGCCAACTGCAATCGTGATAGGCGCCGGAATCGGTGGAATAGCCACTGCCGCCCGCCTTGCCAAAAATGGTTACGATGTAACCGTACTCGAGAAGAACGACACCCCGGGCGGACGCTGTAACCAAATCATTCGCGACGGCCACCGCTTCGACATTGGCCCAACCCTGTTTCTGATGCCCGAAGTTTGGGAGGAGACCTTTGCTTCTCTCGGCGAAAAAATGAGCGATCATATTGACCTACGCCGCATTGACCCTACATACAAAGTCCGCTTTGATGACGGCTTGCAATTGGAACTAACTTCTGACATCGGTAAAATGCAAACTCAACTGGAGAAGGTCGAGAAGACCGCCTTCACAGGATTCTTAAACTACATCGCCGAAGGAAGCAGGCACTATAAAATTTCTCTCGAGAAATTTGTTGGGCGCAACTTCTATAATGTATTTGAATATTTCAGCCTCTCCAATTTGCCTTTGATCTTTCAATTGAAGGCGTTGGGAAAGCATTACACAAACACTGGCCGCTTTTTCAAAGACGAACGCCTGAAGGCCGCCTTCACGTTTCAGAATATGTATCTAGGATTAAGCCCCTACGACGCACCTGCCACCTACTCCCTGCTTCAATACACCGAACTGGCAGAAGGCGTTTGGTATCCGATCGGTGGAATGTACGCTGCCATTCAAGCCCTGACCAACGTAGCTGAAAAGCTGGGCGTAAAGTTCTTTTACAACTCACCCGTCAAACGCGTAAATGTAGATCGCAGGGCAATCAACAGCGTGACGCTCGATGACGGCCGCGAATTGACCGCTGACATTTTCGTGGGCAACGCAGATCTGCCCTACATCTACGATCAACTTCTTCCCGACCGCGCAGAAGCAAGGAAGCTTATCGAGGATAAACTATACACGTGCTCCACGATCATGTTTTACTGGGGTGTGGATAAGGAGTACCCACAGATTGCGCATCACAATGTATTTCTAGGTGGCGATTACAAATCTTCTTTTGTAAAAATCTTCGAGGAGCACACGTTGCCTGAAGTGCCCTCCTTTTATGTGCATGCCCCCAAGCGCACAGATCCCGCCGCCGGGCCGGAAGGACAGGACACGTTATACGTGCTGATGCCCGTCGGTCATCTCGACGCCCGCACTGAACAGGATTGGGATGCAATGATTGCACGCGCCCGCCAAACCATCCTTGCTCGCCTTGCAAAGGAAATGGGCGCAGCAGATCTCGAGAGTCACATCAAGTTTGAGATCGTTTACCAACCCAAAACGTGGAAAGAACGCTTCAACCTCGTCAACGGGTCAGCATTTGGACTAAGTCACAACTTTTGGCAAGTCGGCTATCTACGCCCGCATAATCGTCACAATAAATATAAGAACCTATACTTCGCGGGCGCATCTACGCATCCCGGCACTGGGCTTCCAATTGTGCTCCTTTCCGCTCGCCTAACTACCGAACGCATTCTAAAAGAAATGGGTACAATATCTGTGCAAAATATGAGAAATGCAGTCTTAGCTGCCACAGACTAACCACTTCGGAGAAACTAATGTCCCTGAGCAAAAATCCCGCCTTCAACTTAAAAGTCGTTCTGCAAGAAACCAAAATCGCAGCCGACACTTTACGTGCCTGGGAGCGGCGTTATGGCCTGCCTATGCCACAACGCACCGCAGGCGGGCATCGCCTTTATTCGCAATATGATATTGAGACGATCAAATGGTTATTGGCTCGTCAAGCCGAGGGACTTTCGATCTCGCGCGCCGTGGATTCATGGAACGAAAAAATCGCATCAAATACGGACCCGTTAGCGGGTCTTGCCCCCTCGGCTTTAAGCTCCGCTCAAGCAATCCCTGCCATCTCCCCACCCAACACAAATTTAGATGCCCTGCGCGCTCAATGGGTTGAAGGTTGCATGAAATTTAACGAATCAAACGCCGAGCAGGTTTTAAATCAAACCTTCTCCATGTTTCCTGTTGAAGCAGTGTGTACCGAAGTTCTACAAAAAGGCATTGTAGAGATCGGAAATCTCTGGTACGAAAATAAAGCATCCGTCCAACAGGAACACTTTGCATCTGGCTTAGCCATGCGCCGCCTGGACGCACTCTTAAGTGCATCCCCTGCCCCAACCCGCCATCAGACCGTGCTTGTAGGATGTCCGCCCAACGAGTGGCACACCTTCACACCTTTGTTACTGGCCCTACTCCTGCGCCGCCGCGGACTTAATGTGATCTATCTCGGTGCAAATGTTCCCGTTGATCGCTTTGAAGATACCCTCCACAGCGCGAAGGCTAATTTAGTGGTTCTCGTTTCACAAGCGTTGGCAAGCGCCGCCACATTGCAACTTACCGCACTGGCGCTGTCAGGAGTGGGTATCCCATTAAGTTTCGGCGGACGCATCTTCAGCCTGCG